>CAMNNG010000121.1 GCA_946545145.1 uncultured Bacillota bacterium | reverse complement strand
CGGATCAAACACGCATCGGCACGCCCTGCTCCGAAAGATATCTCTTGAGATCCATTATATCGACTTCCTTGAAGTGGAAGATGCTGGCCGCAAGTCCCGCGTCCATTCCCGGGTGCTTGAAGAGCTCAGCAAAGTCTTCCATGCAGCCCGCGCCGCCGCTGGCTACGATCGGCACATTGACCTTCGCCGCTACGGCATCCAGCATCTCGAGATCGAAGCCCTGCTTGACGCCGTCCGTGTCGATACTGTTGACGACGATCTCGCCGGCACCGCGGTTCACGCCGTCGACCGCCCACTGAAGAGCCTCGATACCTGTGTCGACCCTGCCGCCGTGGCTGAAAATATGGAACTGTCCGTCCACCCTCTTCACGTCCATCGACAGAACGACGCACTGATCTCCGTACTTCATCGCGCCCTTCTCGATTATCGACGGATCTTTGATCGCGCCGCTGTTGACGCTTACTTTGTCAGCTCCGCACTTGAGCACGCGGTCGAAGTCCTCGAGCGTGTTGATGCCGCCTCCGACAGTAAGCGGTATGAAGATCTGCGAAGCGACCTTTTCCAGAACATCGCTGAACAGCTTTCTTCCTTCGAACGTTGCAGTGATGTCGTAGAACACCAGCTCGTCCGCGCCGCTCTCGTTATAGAAAGCAGCCATCTCAACGGGATCCGCCACGTCGCGTATCCCTTCAAAATTCATTCCCTTTACGACCTTGCCGTCTCTAATATCCAGGCACGGCACTATCCTTTTAGTCAGCATTTTTTCTCCTCATCTTTTCCGTCAGTATTCGCTTGTCCGGTCTATCTGCTTACTGAGCCCCTGCGAGCACGAGGCACTTCGAAAGATCCAGCACTCCGTCGTACAGCGACTTTCCGAGTATCGCGCCCCAGGTGATCGACCCGAGCTTCACTATCTCTTCTTCCGAGCAGATGCCGCCCGACGCGACGATGTCCAGACCTTCGATCTCGGCCAGCTTTTCATAAGCCTCGATGTTCGTTCCTGTCATCGCTCCGTCCTTCGAGATGTCGGTGTAGATTATCGAGCGGACGCCGATGTCTCTCATCTTCTCGCAGAACTCGAAGCTGTCGAGCTCGGTCGTCTCGAGCCATCCGGATACGGCGACCTTGCCGTCCTTCGCGTCTACTCCGACGGCGATCTTCTCACCGTACTTTTTCACCATCTCTTCTACGAAAGCCGGATCTTTCGCGGCTATCGTCCCGAGTATCACGCGGCCGACGCCGGCATCGATGTAGCGCCTGATCCTCTCCTCGTCGCGGATGCCTCCGCCGACTTCGACGAACATATCCGACGCCGCTATGATGCGGCTGATCAGATCGAAGTTCGACGTCTCGCCGTCCTTCGCTCCGTCAAGATCGACGACGTGCAGATACTTCGCTCCGCACTCCGCGAAACCCTTCGCGACCGATACGGGATCGTCATCGTACACCGTCATCTTGTCGTAGTCGCCGCGGAGCAGTCTCACCGCGCGGCCGTCTCTAATATCTATTGCAGGTAAAATCTTCATTTTCTTTTCGTCTTCCTTTGGTAGATTCTTCGGCAAATTGCCCCAAATCGTTCCTTTTACGCGTTCTCTACGAATCCCTTCAGGATCGACAGTCCTACATTGCCGCTCTTCTCGGGGTGGAACTGCGTGCCGCACACGCTGCCCTGTCTTACGATCGCGGGCACCTTGACATCGTAGTCCGTGTAAGCAACTATCGCGTCTTCACACTCGTCGGCATAGTAGCCGTGTACGAAGTATACGTGGTCGCCGTCTTTGATCGGCGCTGTCAGAACGTCGTCCTTCACGATGTGAAGAGCATTCCAGCCGATCTGCGGGACCTTCGTGTCCGGCTTCACCCTCTTCGCCGGGTCCTCAGCATCTCTCATCGAGATGACGCTGCCCTTGATGTAGCCGAGTCCGTCGAACTCGCCGTACTCGTAGCTCTTTTCGAAGAGGAGCTGCATTCCCAGGCAGATGCCCATCAGCGGCTTGCCCTTCGCGACCTCTTCATCGATCGTCGAGACCAGGCCCGTCGCCCTGAGCTTCGCGATCGCGTCCTCGAAGGCGCCGACGCCCGGGAGTATTATCTTGTCAGCGGCTTTGAGATCTTCTGCCTTGTTCGTTACGATCGCCTCGGCTCCAACGTGCTTCAGCGATGCGGTAAGCGAGAACAGATTGCCCACGCCGTAGTCGATTACTGCTATCATGCTGTTTCTCCTTTTGTCTGCTTTAGAGTGATTCTTCTTAGAGGGATCCTTTCGTCGAAGGGATCTCATCCTTGAATCTCTCGTCTATCTCACATGCCTTGGCCAGAGCTCTGGCAAGGCCCTTGAATGTCGCTTCTATTATATGATGCGTGTTCTTTCCCGCAAGCTTCTTTACGTGGAGAGTCAGTCCGAGCTCTCTCGAGAACGCCATCAGGAATTCTTCGGCCAGCTCCGAATCGAACGATCCGACCATCATCTGTCTCATCTCGTTCGAGCCGTCCGTCACCTTCATCGACTGGAACTCGACATCGTATCCGAGGTAGTTCCTGCCGCTGATATCGAGGGCGACCAGGATCAGAGCCTCATCCATCGGAAGAAGCATCTCGCCGTAGCGCCTGATGCCTTTCTTGTCTCCGAGCGCTTCCTTGAAAGCCTGGCCCATGACGATGCCGACATCCTCGACAGTGTGATGCGAGTCGACCCATGTGTCGCCGTCGCACCTTACGGTCATATCGAAGCGGCCGTGCCTCGTGAACAGCTCCAGCATGTGATCGAAAAATCCGACGCCCGTCTTGATATCGTAGACGCCTGTTCCGTCGATATCGAGCGAAAGGCTGATATCGGTCTCCTTCGTCTTCCTTGCTATTTCACTTTTTCGCATAGGATCTCCTCCGTTACTTCTATCAATCTCTGCATATCTTCATCGCGGCCGATCGTGATCCTGACATAGTCTCTGATCGGGTCCTTGTCCCAGTGTCTGACGACGACTGCGCGTTTTCTCAGCTCTTCAAAGTATTCCGTGCCGCTGATCTTGTCCGGCTTGCAGAATACGAAGTTCGCCTTCGACTCCAGCACCGTGAAGCCGAGCTCTCTCATCTTCTCCGTGAACCAGCCGCGGGTCTCGATGACCATGTCGCGGGTCTTCTTGAAGTACTCGTCATCTTTGATCGCAGCGGCTCCGGCCCTGATCGCGAGCCTGTCGAGGTTGTACGGGTTGAAGCTGAACTTCATCTTGTTGATGTCCTCGATCACCTCTTCAGGTCCGATTGCGAGGCCTATCCTCATGCCGGCCAGAGATCTCGACTTTGAGAGAGTCTGGACCACGAGGACGTTGTCGTATTTCTCAGTAAGCGGAATGGACGACTGCGTTCCAAAGTCCGCATATGCTTCATCGATCACGACGAGGTGATCTGCGTTCGTCTTTACTATATCTTCTATAGCGCCCGGATCCAGAGTCATTCCCGTAGGAGCGTTCGGGTTCGCAAGGATGATCGTTCCGTCAAGGCCGATGTAGTCGTCGGGCACGATCTTAAGCTCATCATCGAGCGGGATCGGCTCGAAGTCGCACATGAACGTCTCCGCGAATACGGGGTAGAATCCGTAGCTGATCGACGGGAAGTATACCTTTTCGCCAAACGCCATGTAGACGAATGCAAGAATCTCGTCCGATCCGTTTCCGACCGCGACGTTCTTCGGCGATACTCCGTAGTATTCAGCTACCGCGTCCACGAGCTCCTTCGCCTCGGGGTCCGGGTATCTTAGAAGGTCTCCCGTATTGCCCTCAAGTATGGCCGATATGACCTTCGGCGACGGCGGATACGGGTTCTCGTTCGTATTCAGTTTGATGAGGTCCTTCATCTGCGGCTGCTCGCCGGGAGTGTAGGGCTCCATCGACATGTATTTTTCTCTCAGAAATCTGCTCATCTCAGCACTTCCTTTTCTTATTCTTCT
>CAMNNG010000120.1 GCA_946545145.1 uncultured Bacillota bacterium | reverse complement strand
CGTGCTTTTCGAATATCTCTTTTCTTCTGGGCGATTGGCTCGCCAGTATAATAGTTCTGTCGTTTTTCATATCTGCTGCTTTCTATTTCTTGACCGGGTATTTCTTCTTGTCGGGGTTGTGCTGCGGGCAGAAGTAGTTCGCCCTCGGATCTTTGCTGTCGAATACTTCGTCCTTGACGCTGGTGCAGGACGGAGTCGCGGCGTATCCGGAGTGGGTGCATATCTTCACCGTGACGGCCTTTCCGCCTTTCTTTGTGATCTCTTCGATCTTCTTCTTGAGCTCTTCCTGCTGCTGCTTTTTCTTCAGCTCTTCTTCGTATTTCTTGATCTCAGCCTTTCTTTCCGTGCCGCGGATGTAGTACTCCTTCGCGGCGTACATGACGTTCGACGGCTTGGAGGGGAATGCTCCAGAATCACCGTCGGTGACATCAGTCATAACGCGTCTCCACAGCCTTGCAGCGGCCTCGGAGCCTTCCGTAAGCTCGAGGTTCATGTCGTTTCCGATCCACACGGCAGCGGCGTATTTCGGCGTGATGCCGCAGAACCAGGCGTCGTTGTTGTTGCTCGTAGTTCCGGTCTTTCCTGCTGTCGGAACCCAGGGAAGGGCGGCCTCGCGGCCTGTGCCGTTCCTGACGGCGGACTTCATGATATCAGTCATTATGAAGGCAACGGCCTCGCTCATGACGCGGGTCCTCTTGGGCTTGTTTTCGAGGATTATGTTGCCCTTGTTGTCTGTGACCTTTGTGTAGACCCTGTAGTCTGTGTGGACGCCTTTGTTGGCGAAGGTCGTGTAAGCAGACGCCATCTCAAGAGGGGATATTCCCTTCGTCATACCGCCGAGCGCGAGGGCGGCAGCATTCCTGTCGTTGACATCTCCGTCTTCTACGACAGTGCTGATGCCGAATTTTTCGAGCTGGCTGATTGGCGCGTCTTTTCCGAGCTGCATGAATACGCGGACGGCGTTGATATTGATCGACTGCTCAAGCGATTTCCTGAGCGTCACCATGCCTCTGTATCCGTGGTAGACGTTCTGCGGCCAGAGCTTTCCATTGACGTGCATAGGAGCGTCATTTATCAGGCTTCCCGCGGTCCAGTATTCTCCGTATCCGTCGATACGGTCGTTCTTGTCGTACTTGCTGAACTTCATCGGCTTTTTGTCTTTAGCCGCTTCTTCGCCGAGCACGAGGGCGGTCGAATATACGGACAGGGGCTTGATCGACGATCCCGGCTGCCTCGGGTTGGTAGCGCGGTTGTACATAAGTCTTCCTATATCGCTCCTGCCGCCTACCATAGCCTTGACCTTGCCGGTCGAGTTCTCGCAGATGACCATTGCCCCCTGAGGCTGCCTTATCATCGATGCGAGCTGGTAGCTCTGGCTGGTGATGTAGTACATGGAGTTCTTCTTGTTGAAGAATCCCGGATAGTCTGTGAAGAACTGTGCGCTGATCATCAGAGATCCGTCGCTCTGCAGAGTCTTGTACTGCTGCGGGATGAGTATGGTGCCGTTCTCTATGATATGCATGACTCCGTTCGTGTAGGAGTACATGCGCTTGAATTCTACGCTGACGTCATCCTGACCGTTCGTCTGGGTGCGGATGAAGTTGAGCCTCTTTCCGGGAAGCAGATACATATTTCCATCGTCGTCGAAATTGTACTCCGCTTTCTTGATATAGAAGTTGCCCTTGCCGCTGATGTAGTTCGACATCTTGTAATAGAGGATGGCGCCGGCGGAGGAGACGATGTTGCCGTTTCTGTCGCGCCTTACGGAAGACATCTCAACGCCGGGGAAGTTGTAGTTCTGTTCGAACTGCTTTTCGATCTTCTTCTGCATCTTCTGATCGAAGGTGGAGTAGATCCTCAGACCTCCCGTGTAGAGCATCTTCTTTGCATTCTCCTTGCTGTAGCCCTTCTTGACAAGGTCTCGGATGACCTCGTCGACTACGAAGTTAGCGAAGTAAGCATCGTATCCAACTGCTATGCCTGAGCTGACGTTGAGATCCTTCTTGAGCTTCGTATCGATGGCGGCCTGCATCTGCTCCTTCGTGATATATCCCTGTTCGTTCATGAGATAGAGCGTGAGGTCGCGTCTGTCTTTAGAAGCTTTGCCGTTGTAGACGACTGTGTAGTCGCTGTTCTCAAGAAGTATGTCGTTCTTTTTCAGATGGATAGCGTCGGATTCGAGTGTGTCGTTGTCGATCGTTTTGACGAGGGCGTATTCGTTCGGTGATTTCGGGATGGCAGCGAGGGCTGCGCATTCGGGGAGGGTAAGGTCCTCGACATCCTTCGAGAAGTACGATCTCGCCGCGGCTCCGACGCCGTAGGAGTTGTTTCCGAGATATATAGTGTTGAGATAAGCTTCCATTATCTCTTTCTTGCTGAGCGCGTGCTCAAGTATGACCGTGTAATATGCCTCTGAGATCTTTCTGTTAAGAGACCTGACGCTCTTCGTCTCAGGCAGGTACACGTTCCTTGCGAGCTGCTGGGTGACTGTGCTGGTGCCGCTGATCTGTCCGTGGTTCTTTGCGGCTTCCCATATGGCGCCGAATATCCTGGTGATATTGAATCCGTGGTGATCCCAGAAGGTCTTGTCTTCGATAGCGACGATGGCGTTGACCATATCGTCGGGGATCTGCTCGTAATCGACCTTTATCCGGTTTCCTCCGTCCTGATAAACGGTGTCTATCGGAACATCGTTCTGATCGTAGATGATGGAGCTCTCATTCAGGAATGAATAGAGCTGAGACGGCTCGATCTTCGGCGTACTGCTGACGACCGTCGCTGTATAAAGCATAAGAAAAAGAGCGAAGAAGATACCGGTCTTGACAAGGAGCCAGATGATCCTCAGCACAAGAGGGGGCTTTTTCTTCTTCGTTGATACTCTTCTTTTTGTTGTGGATTTTTGCGGCATAGCGGTTTTCCTCTCTTTACCGAGATAAATTATACCATATATTGGTCTTTCGTGAAAGAATATGCAGTTGATGCCCGCCGGAGCGGGGCGGGGCATTGCGGAGCAGTAAAAAAGCGGTTGCCGAATTATGGTAAGCATGCTAATGTGCTCCTGCGGTCGGTATCCCGGTCTGCCCCTGAAAGTGAGGCGGATAGTGGGAGAATGATAAGGAGACCATTGCCTTTGCTCGCCGTTTTTCTGGCGGCAGGTATACTCCTCATATATTTAATAACTGAAAAGAGCACAGCGGCGGAGACGATCATGTCACTTGGGCCTGTGCGGCTTTTGGGCGCGCATCCGGGAGCAGGAAAGGCGGCAGCTCTGATCCTGCTGTTTTTGGGTGTCAGGATCTATGTGAACGATGTGGATATATGTGAAGGGGCTGATATATGTGAGACAGGTAGTGCTCGCTTCAGTTCGGCCGTCCGCAGGTCCGGTGCGCTGTTTTTTGCTGCGGGGATCCTCCTCATGAGCGCGGAAGCAGCCTGCCCGCTGCCAGTCTGTTCGGAAAGCGCTGTCGTTTCAGGCACAGCGATCGATGTCAGGATATCTGATGAGAAGGTCGCCATTCTGATCGATACCGGCGCTAAGGGAAGAGTACTCGCAACGAAGTATCTCAGATCAAAAGAGGCGGCGGCTGCTGATGGCGAAGCAGGGTCAGAAAAAGTAAGCGAAGAAAAGTCATTTGCGGATATCTGCGGCAGGGCGGTAAAAGTAAGCGGAGCCATGTCGCTTCCGCAGCCGGCTGTGAACCCGGGGTGCTTCGACTACAGTCTTTATCTTCGCGGCAGGAAGGTCCTCGCTGTAATGACTGCAGAGAATATAGAGGCGGGAGATGTCAGAAGACCGCTGCTTCGGAGGATATCTGCTTACAGACAGACGGTGAGGGAGAAGATAGAGGCCTCGATGTCCGAAGACGGTGCCGCTCTGTTCACAGCGATGCTGTTCGGCGACAAATCAGCGCTGGACGATGACGTGTACGAATCGTTCAGGAAGAACGGCACTGCTCATATACTCGCGGTAAGCGGCCTTCACGT
>CAMNNG010000119.1 GCA_946545145.1 uncultured Bacillota bacterium | reverse complement strand
GCGGCCGGCAGGAAGATAGTGATCGACAGGGAGAAGTGCGATGTATGCCTGAAGTGCGTTCTGACTTGCTACGCGGGAGCTCTGAGACCTGTCGCAAAGGAGATGACTGCTGCCGAGATCATCGACAAAGCTGAAGAAGACAAGGAGTTCTACGACAGCACAGGCGGAGGCATCACGCTCTCCGGAGGCGAAGTTCTCTCCCGCGGAGAGTTCGTAGGCGACGTCATCGATGAAGCGGCAAGACGCGGGATCAATGTCTGCCTGGACACATGCGGACACTGGGACTCTGAGCTTCTCGTGGCGCTCGCGAAAAAGCCGAATGTGACGGACGTCCTGTACGACCTCAAGGCGGCTGACGACGACGTGCACCGCAGGTACACGGGAGTGTCGAACAAGCTGATACTCGAGAATCTTTCGCTTCTTGCGTCGGACCCCGAGACGGCCCCGATGCTGAATGTGAGAATGCCGGTGGTTGCGGGCGTCAACGACAGCGATGAGATGATCGAAAAGGCAGGAAAGATAATAGCTGAGAACGGGATCGGAAAGGTGACGCTTCTTCCGTACCATGATCTCGGGATAATAAAGGCGAAAAACATAGGCGTGGAGCAGGAGAGATTCGAAGCTCCGCCTGACGAGCGGATCGATGAGATAGCCGCTTACTTCAAAGACGTTATCGGCGTTCAGGTCGAGATACTGGGCAAGGTTTGAGAAAACGACGCCGCTTACGTGAATAGATAATGGCAAGTTGAAGAAGAAAGGAAAACAAGCAAATGGATGGAACCAACATGGGCATCATAACGCTGCTGCCTGTTGTCAGCTTCCTGATATTCGCTCTTGTGACCAAGAAGTGTATCAGCGCGCTCCTCTTCTCGGGAGTCATCGGATACATCATCTACTACAAGGCGGGTTTCATTCAGCCGACACTGGACGCGCTTATCGATGCGACCACAGACTGGGACAACAACTGGATCGTAGTCATCTGCCTGCTGTTCGGCTGCCTCGTACAGCTTCTTCGTGAATCGAAGGGTGCTATGGCGATCGGCGAGCTGGCGCGGAAGTATGTAAAATCGCAGAAGCAGGTAATGATGCTGACCTGGATTTGCGGAATCATTATTTTTGTAGACGATTATCTCAGCATCCTCGTTACTGCGAACACGATCCTTCCCGTATCAGATGAAAAGAAAACGCCGCGTGAGATGCTCTGCTACATCATCAACACGACATCGGCTCCGGTATGCGTAATCATTCCGGTATCGGCATGGGTAGTATACTTCTCGGGCATCTTCGGTGAGCAGGCTGAAACGAAAGCTATCGCCGCAACGGGAACAGGCGTCTACTACCACGTAATGCCGTACTTCTTCTACGCATTCCTCTGCGTCATCTTCGTACCCCTCGTCATAATGGGCGTGGTACCGAAGCTTGGCGGAATCAAGAAGGCGTACCAGAGAGTCGAAGAGACAGGCATGCTCTGGCCCGAGTCCAGCAACATGATGAACATCGAGCAGCATGAAGAGGCAATGGGCGCGATCACGGATACAGACGCTAAAGAGGAAAAAGAGATCCAGCCGCACCTGTGGGCATTCTTCATTCCGATGGCCACGGTCATAGCTCTGACGCTGTGGAAGGATGACATCCTCTGGGGCGTCGTAGGCGGCATCGTCGTCTGCTTCATTCTCTTCGTTCCGACGAAGATGATGAGCTTCGGAAAATTCTGCGACTGCTGCTACAACGGTCTTGTAGACATGCTGTTCATCGCGGCAGTACTCATCGTATCTCTGTTCTACAGAGCTTCGATGGACCTTATCGGAATGCCGAACTACGTCATCGAGGCCGTAGGTCCGATGATGAGCGCGGCTCTGCTCCCGGCTATCGCGTTCGTAGCGATCGGACTTCTCTGCTTCGCGACATCGAACATCTGGAGCATCCCGGCCGTAACGGTGCCGATCGTGGCTCCGCTGGCCGTATCCGTTGGAGCATCGCTTCCGCTTACTCTGGGCGCTGTTATCTCGGCAGCCGTCTTCGGAGCGCAGGCATGCTTCTACTCTGACGTAACGCTGCTGTCGGCTTCGGCCTGCAAGATCAGCAACCTCGACTACGCTGTCGCACAGCTGCCGTACATCGGCATCGTCGCAGCGATCTCGTTCGTCGGTTACGTCGCCGCGGGATTCATTATGTAATGTATCCTTACGTCCGCAGGGGATGCGGGCGATGATATATGAGCCGCCGTGCTGAGGGCATCTGCCCCTGGCGCGGCGGTTTTGTTCTGCAGTGAATTGCGGTATGGCCCCGCGGGTGATAGAATGTCGTTGGCAGTAAGACAGATAAACCTGAAGTGAAGGTGAGTAATATATGGATATCAACGAAAACGCCGCAAAGGCGATCGAAGAAGCGAAGACGGACAGCGAAAGGGACGTATACCGCTTCCTCGCGGAGAACGGAATAGACTTCGAAGTCATAAGGCACGAGGCGCTCTACACTGTAGAGGACGTAGAGAGGATAGGCGTATGGCCGGACGGAGTGCAGGTGAAGAACCTGTTCGTGCGCGATACCAAAAGGGACAGATACTATCTCGTGCTCCTGACCTTCGACGAGCGTCTCGATGTCAAAGGATACAGAGACGCAGTAGGATGGACGAGGAGGATCGCCTTCTGCGGAGACGACCTGCTCAAAGAGTACATGGGCGTGACGAGCGGCGCGTGCTCGCTCTTCTGCATGCTCGAAGGAAAGAAGCACGACGTCACTCTTGTGGTCAGCGAGCCGATATCCACGGCCGGTCCGGACGAGAAGATAATGTTCCATCCGAACGACAACAGGGCGACCGTGGTGATGAAGGTGGCCGACATGAGAAAGGTCGTAGAAGCGATCGGATGCAAGGTCGTATACGTGACTTCCGGGGAAGGCTCCGGAGCGCCGGCAGGCGGGACGGAGTAAGCGGAAACAGATATTAAGGATAGAGTAAGCAAACACGGAAAGGCGAAGGAAATGGCAGATTTTTATACAAAGACAATGGACGAAGAAACATGCTGCATAATGGGATACAAAGGAAGCTCGAACAGGGTCGTCATACCGGCGAACCTGGCCGGCAAGCGCGTTACGATACTCTATGACGCTCTCTTCAAGAACCACAAAGAGATCACGAGCATCAAGATACCGGAGACGGTGACGAACATAGGAAGCTATATGTTCGAAGGATGCACGAAGCTGAAGAAGGTCGAACTTCCGGCAGGGCTGACCGATATCTGGGAATACGGCTTTTCTAAGAGCAGTATCGAGGAGATCATCATACCGGACGGCGTCAGGACGATAATGCCGTTCACCTTCAAGGACTGCAAAAAACTGAAGAAGGTCGTCTGCGGAAGGGGCCTCAGAAAGATCTGCGCCGGTGCCTTCGAAGGATGTCCGAAGCTGGAAGAAGTCGTCCACGGACCGAACGTAAAAGTGAGCCCTGAAGCTTACGGTACGAGCAACACCGAATTCGGTAAGAAGGTGCACGAAGAAGCAGTCAAGGCTACAGGCTATGACAAAGTAGGTAAAAAGCACGACTGATACTGATAATGAAATACTAAGGCGCGCCGTTCAGGCGCGCCTTTTACTTGCGTCAGAATATGAGATGCGCGGCCGGGCAGGCGATCAGGAGGCGGATGATCGTCATCCCCGGAAAGAGCACGAAAAAACGGGATGTTCAGTCCCGCGTTTCGTGGTTTGGCCGATTTGAGCGGCATTTTGGTTTTGTTCCTTATTTTTCGTCCATACATTCACCTCACATTTTTTGTTTCCCTCTATGGTCATATTATGCGGCATGAACCGTCATAAAAAGCGTCACAGGAAGCGCTAAAAGAAGAGGCGGATCATTTCCGCCTCTTTGATGATTCAGTTAGATCTATGGGTGTCTCTTTACTGACCGGTCCTTCCTGCTAACCGCTTACTGAGGACAAAGTAAAGCACAGCGCATACGATGATCACCGTGAGAGAAAGCACCTGCGCCTGTTTGAACGGGCCGATCATGAGGCTGTCCGTCCTGAG
>CAMNNG010000118.1 GCA_946545145.1 uncultured Bacillota bacterium | reverse complement strand
TATTCATAGTGAGCAAAATCAAGCGATATGTTGTATAATGTATAGGATGCGGATGTGTACACGTACCGGAAGCGAATTCGGACACAGTGGACATACATGTAACATGGATCATGTAAGATATATAGATGAAAGGACCGAAGCATGGTAATAGTAGCTAAGAAGTATCACGAAAATGAATGCCTGGCGCACGAGGAGAAGGACGATGAGAGGGCGAACGCGCTCGCGCTGGATCTGACGAAGAAGTGTTTTCCTCTCGGCATCCAGATACTTAGGGCCAGGGACATCACGACATATAATGAGTATCAGACTTATACCATGATCGAAGATGAGGATGAGTTCGTGGAGAGAGTGCTTGCGATGTGAGCCTCCCAAAGCATAATCATCACATCGGGATCAGCGAGGCGATCAGCCAGGCGATCAGTGCGGCAGGATCTTCCCGGGATGGTCAAATATGATTATAAAAAGTAAATAAATAATCGAAGCAGTAAAAAAAGGAAAAGGGGATTTGACTCTTTTCCTTTTTGTTTCGTTTTCGGTTTTAGCTTCTATATTCCGGCCGGGTCATCCGAATCATGCGGTCGGATCATCCGGCCCGATCTGTTAACCGACGAAGTCCATTACGACCTGGTTGAATCTTTCCGGCTCCTCCATGAACATCATGTGAGCTGTCTCGAATATCTCGAGCTTCGATCCCGGGATGTGCTCGTGCGACCATTCGTTGTTGGATACGAGGACGTGGCTGTTTTTCGCACCGATCACGAGGGTGGGGATGTTGACTGTCGGGATGACGTCGCGCCAGTCGGTGAAGACGTGGTTGAGAAGCATTACTGCGCACTGAGCGGGCGGCATCTTGAGGTTTTCCTCTACAGTCTGATCGAAGTATTTCGCGCGGCCTTCCTCAGTCACGAGCATCATATCTGTGAAGTCGTGGACGGCTGCTTCCGTCTTTTCGAGGACCTGATGCTTCAGATCAGCGATCGCTTCATATGTCGCGAAGCCTTCCGGATTGCTGTCATCTATGAGGCAGAGAGGCGGCTCGTCGACCATGATCAGCTTTGAGATGTGCTCATCGCGGAACAGATCCCAGTAGCCCCAGAGCACGCTGCAGCCCATCGACCAGCCAAGCATCGCGGCATCTTCGACTTCCAGATAGTCAAGCAGCTGTTTGACATCGAAGGACAGACGCGAGATACGGTAGCCGTATGTGACATTTTCGGACTCGCCGTGTCCGCGAAGATCGATGGAAATGACTTTGTACTTCTGAGCGAGGACCGGAATGTTCTCGCAGAAAGCTTTTGCGCTCTGATCCCAGCCGTGCAGCAGGACGATCGGTTTTCCTTCACCGGTAACTTCGTAGTGGATACCTGCGCCATCATTTGTCTTAAAGATTGCCATGATTTTTCCTCCTTTTGTAATGATTTTGTTTTATTGTGCCCCGGCTGGACCCGGCTTCGTCGGCGGGGCTTGCTTTCTTTTGATGGTGTGAGTATATAGCGGGGGCAGTAAGCGAATTGTTAAACTGTTTACATTTTACGAATATTATGATAAAAAAATATTGATTTGTATTACCAATAGCACAGTTCTAACGAGATATTGATCCGGACTTTGAGCAGACAGCCAAACTGAAACCCGTGCAGAAAGGGGGAAGACCATATGTCAAGGAAGAGATCTGACGGGAAGGAACACCTTGAAGCTGCCTTTCGCAAATATGGGAAGACCTGTGTATACAAGGCAGGAAAGCAGCTCTTCATGAAGAACGACGATGCGGATGAGATCTACTTTCTGCAGAAGGGAAGCGTCAGAGCATATCTTCTCTATCCGGACGGAACGGAGCGGACGCTCTGCTACGTCGAACAGGGCAATCTGGTAGGAGAAGAAGTGACCGGTATCCCGCCGAAGAGGATAGTTTGCGTCGATGCGGCTACAGATATAGTGATCAGTGTGCTTAATAAAGAAACGCTGATGGCGTCAGGCGCCGAAGACGATCAGATCTCCAGAGAACTGATAGCCTTGTATATGCAGAAGATCGAACTTCTGACGAACTGGATCTTTTACGGGCAGTTCTCGAACAACAGGGCGCGGATAGCCTGCTTCCTCTATGATCATTCTGAAGAGGGCAGGCGCGTGGACTATACTCAGGAGGAGATCGCTGCCGTGACAGGCATGAGCCGGGTCAGCGTATCGAAATGTCTTCGCCTCTTCGCAGACGAGGGCCTCATTGAAAAGAAGTACGGGTATCTCCGGGTCATAGCCAGAGATTCTCTGAAGGAATACTTTTACGATCAGGAATTCTGAGCCGCCGGACGATCGGATATTGTGCAGCGGCTTTTTGTATGTATACTAAAAAGAAGAAATGCATCACAGCAGCGAAATGCGGAAAGGATCAGGAAAGGAAGGTGCCGCGATGTTATTCAGACAGGCAACGGTCGAAGATATACCTGAACTTGTGGAATGCAGGAAGCGCCAGCTGGTCGACGAGGGCCAGGATCCGGCGATCGATATCACGGAGCCGAACATCGAATACTTTACCGAACGCTTCGAAAGCGGACAGATGGAGGGCTGGGTCTGCGTAGATGAGACCAGAGAAAAGGGCTCGCAGATCATAGCGACAGGAGCTCTGATCTATTTCGACTTCCCGCCGTCATTCGCGAACAACGGAGGGCACAAAGCGTACATCGCGAACATTTACACACACCCGGATTACCGCGGCAGGAGGATCTGCCCGCAGATTCTCGAGATACTGGAAAACCGCGCCCGCGAGAAGGGCTGCTGCCGGGTCTGGCTGGAAGCGTCCGAGATCGGAAAGTATGTGTACCAGAAGCGCGGCTTTGAAGAGAACGAAATGGTCCTCATGATCGAGCTGTAGGAGCAGGCGGGTGAGTAAGCAGGCAAGCTGCGGCCAGCAAGCAAACAGCCAGCCTCAATCTGGACGCCCAAACAAAAAAGCACAAAAGGCAGATATGCACCGCAGCATATCTGCTTTTCACATCTTCAGCATCTCTCACTTCTGTTGAGAATATAATGACTTTGGTGTAAAATATTATGTTGCAGCATACGGAAGCAGTTTGCGTGCAAAAAAGAACATTTACAGGAGAAAAATACATAATGGAAGAAGCAAGAAAGCAGGAACTGGCAAAACAGTTCATTGATATAACATCGGAAGAGTGCGTCGAGATCGATGCCGACATGGCGCAGTACACATCGTTCAGAGCGGGCGGCAAGGCGGACATCCTCGTCTCGCCGGCTGACTACGAAGGACTGAAAGCGTCGCTCAAGCTGGCGGCCGCTTCCGGAGAGAGATACTACATCCTCGGAAACGGAACGAACGTGCTGGTAAGAGACGGCGGATACAGAGGCATCATCATCAGGACGATGGACGCTCTTCAGGAGATCGCCATAGTAGATGAAGAGGAGCTCGTGATCGCTCAGGCGGGAGCGCTGCTCTCGAAGGTCGCAAGATCCGCGGCCCAGCACATGCTCTCGGGTCTTGAGCCCGTCAGCGGAGTTCCGGGATCGATCGGAGGAGCCGCATTCATGAACGCAGGCGCTTACGACGGCGAAATGAAAGACGTCATCACAGATGTCAGACTCATCTCGCGCGACGGCGAGCGCGAGTACACTCTGTCGGTCGACGAGATGGACTACGGCTACAGACACAGCGTCCTCTATGAGACGGGCGACATCGTCGTCAGCGTCATGATGAAGCTCAAGATGGACGATCCGCACAAGATCTTCGACCGCATGAACGAGCTGGCCGAGAGAAGAAACTCCAAGCAGCCGGTCGACAAGCCGAGCGCAGGCAGCTTCTTCAAGAGGCCGACGGGATACTTCGCAGGCAAGCTGATCCAGGACGCAGGCCTCAAGGGTCTCACGGTCGGCGGCGCGCAGGTATCGCCGCTGCACAGCGGATTCATCGTCAACATCGGCGGCGCCACGGCGACGGACATCACCGACCTCATGAAGCTCGTGCAGGCGAGGGTCAAAGCCGAGTTCGGCGTAGACATGGAGCCTGAGGTAAGGATCATCGGCGAGCCGGCTGAGTAAGC
>CAMNNG010000117.1 GCA_946545145.1 uncultured Bacillota bacterium | reverse complement strand
CAGGTCGCGGAAAACTCCGCGACCTGTTTTTTCATTTCTTCGACTTCTTCGCCGACTTTTTCTTCGCTTTCTTCCCCGCGAACTCATCCACGGTTCCAAACCTGTAGCCCTTCTTCTTCATATCCTTGATCACATACGGAAGAGCCTTCCTGTCGCCCGAAGAAACCACGTGCAACAGCGGCATCATACCGCAGAAGTGATGAGCCTTGAACTTGCTCCTGACCGTGCTGACGGACGGCTGGTTGTTCACATCGTAGTCATAAAGCGCCAGGCTCCAGAGCATCGTGCTGTAGCCCATGTCCTTCATCACCTTCATGACGCGCACGCTGTAAACACCTTCCGGCGGTCTGAAATACGGGTCCATCCTGTAGCCGGTCTTCTTCTTCATCGTCCTCGCGCACTGCCTGACTTCGCGCTTCATCTGCGCCACCGTCAGGCTCGTCATCCTCGGATGCGAGCACGTATGATTGCCGACCAGATGCCCCTCCCTCTTCATGCGCTTCACGAGCTTCGGGTTGTCCTTCACGTACGGCTCCGTCACGAAAAAGATCGCCTTGACCTTGTACCTCTTCAAGGTGTTCAGAATGTACTTCGTGTTGCCGTTCTCATAGCCGCAGTCAAACGTCAGATAGATGACCTTCTTCTTTTTCTTATAAGCCTTCGGACCATAGTAATAAGTCTTAAAATCCGACAGCCTGATCCCTTTCGGCTTGTCGCACAGCGGACGTTTGTGGTCCGTCCTCAGTCCCAGGCCGAACTCGATCGTGTTGTTGGAATAGTTGTTGTAGTTTGTGGACTTCGCCGCTGCCGGGCTCACCGAGTAAGCACCCACAGAAGCTGCCGCCACCACTACCGCAGTAAGAATACTAACTAACCTTCCAAAGCCACCCTTACAGATACTTCTCCTCTTCATGTCATTCTCCTTCTAGCGACTATGTTGTTCGCGTTCTAGCTGCTATGCAACAGATCATTCAGTTACTGATATTATACCACGTGTTCTCATGCTGACGGGTACTTTCCTGTGAGTTGGAACAACCGTGGACTTGTCACTTTTGAGTTTGGTTGTGCTTGTTTGAGTTTGTTTGAGTTTGAAATCGTTTTTCGGACGGCCAGAGCGAGTCGGTTGCCGCTTGCCGCGCTAACGCTTGGCCTTCCACTATCCCCGGATAGTGCCAATAGGGATAGTGGCTTTGGGGTGTCGTTTGTCACGCCGCATCCGGCAGCATGCACAGTCGCTGTGCGGTTGTGCGGTCGTTATGCTGTTAGGTCGTTGTGCGGTCGTGCGGCTGTGTGGTCGTGCGGTCGTGCGGTCGGTGCATTCCATCGTGCTTCCCACGATACGGCGATAATCCTCCAGGCTGGGACATCTTTCCCACCTCAGGGGAAAACAAGCAATATCTGGGCAGAAGTATATGGTCTTTCCCAGCCTGGGGCAAAATCAAGGATATGTGGGAAAGAATCAGCTCTGTGAGGGCCCGATCACAGCGATACTTCCCACGTCTGGCAGCGTTTCCTGTGTGCTGGGAGAACTTTCCCACTACACAGGAAAATCCAAAAAAAGCGGGACAACACCAAACCATGTGCCCCACTCGTTTATCTATATAAAACAATGTGATCCGCTATATCTGCTCCCTCGTGAGCAGGTTGTTCGCCATGATCAATATATCTTCCACCGCCTTTGCCGGCGAAAGGATCCTGACCTCGCCGCCGAACTGGAAGACCCATGCGTAGAACGTCGGTGAAAGCGATACGTTGACGGTTGCGATGAACCGCTCGGGTTCAATGCGCTCGGTCTTTACGTCTTCGCCGAATCTGTCGACGATGTACTTCATGAAGTCTCCGCGGCACTCGAGCCTGACCTCTGTCTCCTCACCTTCGTACATCTCGAAGATCTGTCTCGAATATTTGTCCAGTGAGAAATCAGCCGGGCGCTTCTCCGCCTTTTCAGACAGTACTTCAGGCCGCACCATCCTGTCGACCCTGAACACCGAAACGTTCGAATGCTTCTGCGAGTAGCCGACGACGTAGTAAAAGTCCTCGTTCCAGAACAGTGCATACGGGCTCAGTTCGTACACCTCGCCGTGGTTCCTCAGAGTCTTTTTCTTGTCCGCATCGTACTCCGAATATCTGAAAGCGATCTTCTTCTTTGCAGTGATCGCGCGGTTGATCGTATCGACCGTATAGTAGATCTCTTCGTTGCTCGTCTTGACGCGGTTCGTCGCATAGATATGGCGATGCAGCTCTTTGCGCTGATTCTCGCTCGCCATGCTCGTCAGCTTCTTTCCGAGCTCCCCGCTCTTTTTCTGAGTGATGAACCTCGACGATGAGACTGCATCGATCAGGAGCTTGAGCTCAGGAAGCTCAAAAAGCCGGTCGCCCCAGAAGTAGCGGTTCGGCTTGCTCTGCACCGTAACGATGTCCAGGCCCTCATCAACAAGAAGATCGATGTCGCTCTTCAGGGTCTTTCGATTCGCCGCCACCCCCTGCTCAGCCAGATATTCGATCAGCTGGAAGGTATCGACCTGGTTGTCCTCGTCCGTGTGCTCGTACAGAAAACGCAGCAGAACCAAAAGGCGCCGTTTCACGATATCCTTATTCGTATTCGAATCCGTACTCATCCCAAAATTCCTCCCCTGATCTTTATCGAGAAGCTATTTCAGATTCTCTTCCATCCCCGCGATCTTGTACAGCGCGATGATCGGGCCCTGCTCCAGCTTCTCGTTGGCAACAGCCCCCTTCAGACGCTCAGCCTGCTCCAGAAGAAGCGGCGCGCACGATTCGTCGCCGCGGATGCCCAGCACCAGGCACATCATCGACTTCGCGTACGGATCCTGGATCTGTCCGAAATTCTCCACCAGCCATCCGCTTACATTCTCCTCGCACGCGATGAAGAACCTCGCCGCGTTCTCGATGAAGTGGTCGATCCTGTTCGTAAGGACGCGCTTTTTCACCATCGGCAGCGCCTCCGCCTCATGCTCCTTCATCTTCCCGATCAGAAGCTCCTTGTTCGCCTGCGAGATCTGCTTTCTCATCCATCTGAAAAAGCCGTCCGCCGTGTCCAGCGCCTCGATCGCCTCGCGCGCTTCGCGGTCCTCATCGGACTCCTCACGGGTCGCCTTGCCGAGCTCGCTCATCGCCGTCAGCTCGTCGTCCTGCCCGGAGAACATGTAGAATATGTAAGCAGCCGAGTACTGATCGACCAGATTTTCTTTCAAATATTTCTCAGGTAATTTCAATGCCATTTAGTTTTCCTCCATACTATCCGCAAGGCCTCTGCCGGACCTGTCAGTTATCTCCGCCTGCCGGGCGCATGCCCATGGCCGCAAGCTTTTCCGTAAGGTCGAAGATGGTCTTGCCGCCGTCCTCGTAGACTCTGCAGTCCGCAGTAAGCGAACTGTCTTCAGCCAGTATATCGAACGCTGTCGTCACCTTATCCACCTTCGGCACCTTGTGCGGTCCGAAGAAGTCCTCGACGAATTCGAGGTCCTGTCCGTAGATGTTCATGACATTGAAACGTCCGAACGATATCTTCTCGCCGCTCTCCTCGCCTTCGATCTCAAACGATGATACTCCGTCCTCGAAGAGCACCTTTCCTGCGCGGATCAGCACGAGCAGCATATCGTCCACGGAGCACCTTTCGATCTCGTATCTGACAATGCCCGCTCCATCTGTATCTCCAGCCGCTGCAGATGACATCGCATCCTCATCCACCGGCAGCTTCAGTGTGAACGTCATCGGCTCGTCGTGCACCATCACGAAATACTGCACCAGTTTGTCTATCTTGTCTATGCTGACGTTGGCGGTGATGTATCCGTCCCCTGCTTCGTACTCCTCAAAAAGTCTGTCTCCGAACGAACAGACGCATCCCGTCTTCAGCTTCAGCGGCCTTCTTCCTGCCGCGCCCTTTTCTTCTGCCATATCTGTCTCCTATACATTTTTTGTTACTATTATACCATTACATCCGCATGCAGGTTATATATTGTCCGTATTCTTTTTCTTGTTTCGCGAACATATGTTTGCTATAATCAATTTGCGTGCTGCCATATTCGGTAGGCGGTTA
>CAMNNG010000116.1 GCA_946545145.1 uncultured Bacillota bacterium | reverse complement strand
TTAAGAGAGGGAATAAGAAAAATGGCAATGGTACTTGAACAGGAAATGACAAAAAGAGGCAGAAGAAGTTTCATCAGCAGTCAGCTGAAGGCTATCGACAGGGACGTAGTGGATGATGTCCTCGAAGAGCTCCGTCATCTCGCATTCGCAGACTTCTTCGAAAGCGCTGACGCTTCACTCACGGATATCGATCATGAAATGGTCACTGAAAATGTGATGATAGAGCTTGGCAATCTTATCGCCAGATCGATAATGATCTATGAAGGGGAGCGTATTGAGGTATGCTATGAAAAGTCGAAGGTCATAACGGCCGCTTTCAGAGAACTTCTCCCCATGGCCATAAAACTGCTCCATGATGACGTGAAAGCCGCTTACGACGGAGATCCTGCGGCCTCAGGCTACAAGGAGATCATAATCGCTTACCCGGGCATGTACGCCATATTCGTCCACAGGATCGCTCACCTTCTCTACGGGCTCGATGTGCCCATCCTGCCCAGGATGATGAGCGAGATCTCTCACAGCAGGACAGGCATAGACATCCATCCGGGAGCTGAGATCGGAGGCGGATTCTTCATCGACCACGGCACAGGCATCGTCGTCGGCGAGACGGCTAAGATCGGAAGCCGCGTCAAGATGTACCAGGGTGTGACCCTCGGCGCTCTCACGACAAGAAAAGCAAGAAAACTGTCGGGGACGAAGCGTCACCCGACAGTCGGAAATGATGTCACTCTTTATGCTAATGCCGTAGTTCTCGGCGGTGATACCGTAGTGGGGAGCGGCTCCACGATCAGCGGCGGCGCGCTGGTCACAGAGAGCATCCCGGAAGGATCACGCGTCTGATAAGAAAAGCTTCATAGATCATCAGTTGTCCTTATCAGCGAAACTCCTGAGATAAAGCACAAGGCTCTGGGCGAGTTCCTGCGCGCTGTCCATGTTGGCTCCGATGCAGATCATGTCCAGAGCCGGTTTCTTTTCATAGAATATCGCGCATTCATTCTCATGGTATGTCCAGTTCGGCTTGAGGTCGAGGTCGACCTGCTTTGTCGCAAGGGAGTACCTCTCGATCAGGTCGTTGGTCTCGATGTACGGCCAGCCGGGGAAGGTGTTCCGGCTGGTAAGCTCGTACTCCGCGAGCTTGGCAGTGCTCTGATACGAGGTCGTGACCAGGTTGATCTGATCCTGCGCCATGGCCCTTGCCGAAGCCTTTATTACGATATTGGTGCCGTCGTCTCTGACGTAGCCGATGTTCGTTACGGCAGGCTGCTCCTCATCGTTAGTCTCGAACCTTCCGTCCGCAGCAGTGTAGAACAGACTGATCAGGCTGGTCAGGTTCTTGTCCGAGTAAGCGGACTTCGGAACCGCGCAGCTCGTGCAGGTGTAGATGAGATCGCTTTCTTCATCTATATGAGCTTCTTCGAACGAATCTATCTTCGAAAGTACTTTTTCTTCAAGCTTTTTGGCGTCGCTCTCGTTCACGATGACAGTCATCGACGCGGACTTCGCGTATTCGCATGGATCCTGGCCGCCTTCGAGCTCGGCGAGCTGGAAGACTATGTGAGACTGGTTGAGCGAGTTCAGAAGCTCTCCAAGCGTCATGATCGGGTTGGGGTGCTTTCTGGATCTGTCGGCCGAGTCGCCGCCTTCGAGTCCCGCGATCCTGATCTTGTAAGCGGCTGTTCCTTCGACTTTTACGCGCTTTACCTTTCTTTTGAAAGTATATTCAGTCGTCAGCGTGCTGCCGGTGAACATCCTGACCTTCGGCCACTGATCGAGGCTGATGAAGTTGTCCATCGTCAGATACTTTTTGCTGAGGGCCTTCGCGCCGTAGTGATCACCGTTCTTCGAGGCGGTGAAGAGAACGCGGATAGGGCCGTGCTCATCGCAGTTCCTGACTGCGGCAAGAGCGATGGCGGCGCACTGGCTGTTCTCCTTGGCGGAGTCGAGGCTGATGTCGCATCCGAGCATTGTTCCCGGCGCGTTCGTATAGTCGTCAGTGGCGTCGAGGCTCAGCATGAGGTTGTCGTTTCCCAGGTCCTGACAGGCTATCTCGTTCTCATGGGCCCAGTCCTTGATCGAATCTGTTATGTCGCCGATGTCATTCGCGTTTTTCCATGTCGATCTGAACTGATCGTAGATGCCGTAGACATCGTCTTTGATGGCCGCTTCTTCTTCGCTGTCGAGAGGAGAGCAGGCCGATGTCATTACGGCGCACATGCACATCATCAGTATTAATAATATGGAAAGTGTCTTTTTCATAATATCTTAGATCCCTCTTTTCAAGTTTGTCGTCCCTTAACCGGGTCTATTAGATTATAATACAAAAGAACGATGTTGGCACGATTTATTGTCATCGGAGCGCGGCCTGAAAAATTTTTAAATGAAATTTTTTTCAGCAAAACAAGAGATTATCGAAATGGCAGAATATGACAAATCAAGCCATTCTAATGCTTTCGGTAAATTGATGTTACAGTGAAAAGATTTATGTCTACTTTTACGGATTAAAGAAATTCAAAATGCAAGACAAAACAAGGACTATTCGCGATTGACACCACCACTATTTGGGGTATAATAGTCAATGCGGTAATTAGAAAAACACAATATATTGTACGTGTTTAATGACTATCAAAAGTACGGCAGTTCCGTGAACTGCCTTTAAAATACGCCTTTTGAGGCAGTATCACCGTCTTCGGTGATTGGAGCCGCTTATGATCCCTGCGCTGCTGACGCGGCGCGGAAAACATAGTAAATAGATAGCGAAAAGAATTGAACAGTTGGAAGAACCAGGAACGGAGGGGTACGCGATGTCTGACAGAATCAAGGAGATAATCAAGCGCGACGGCAGAACGGTAGCATATGATATAGAAAAGATCAAAGTAGCGATCTACAAAGCTGCTGAAGTCCTCGGAGGAAAGAACGAGGAGATGGCCGAGGAGCTTGCTGAAGAAGTAGAAAGATACCTCGTCGAAGAACTCGACAACGACAGACCTACAGTAGAAGAGATCCAGGACGCGGTAGAAAAAGTCCTGATCGAGAACGGTCATGCCAGAACGGCTAAGGAATATATCCTTTACAGAGCTGAAAGAACCCGCATCAGAGAGATGAACACCCGTCTCATGAAAAAGTACGAGGATCTGACGTTCAAGGCTGCGAAGGACAATGATATGAAGCGTGAGAACGCGAACATCAATGCCGATACAGCTATGGGCACGATGCTCAAGTACGGATCAGAAGGATCGAAGCAGTTCTATCAGATGTTCGTCCTCAAGCCGGAGCACGCAAAGGCTCATGCTGAAGGAGATATCCATATCCACGACCTCGACTTCTATACGCTTACTACAACATGCACACAGATACCCCTGCAGAAGCTTTTCAAGGGCGGATTCTCCACAGGTCACGGCTTCCTCAGAGAGCCTAACGACATACAGAGCTACGCAGCTCTCGCATGCATCGCTATCCAGTCCAACCAGAACGACCAGCACGGCGGCCAGAGCGTTCCTGACTTTGACTATGCCATGGCTGACGGCGTCAGAAAGACTTTCAGAAAGCTCTACTGGACGAACCTCGGCAAACTGATCGACATGCTCTATGACCAGGACGGCAACGTCGACAAGGTCAAGATGATCGGTCAGAGCATCATGGATACAGACGGTATCTACCCGATCATGGACGACGACAACGGATACAGAGAGAAGGAGATCATCTACCTCAAGGAGCTCGTTCCGGAAGAAGATATAGACAAACTCCAGACAAGAGCTATGAAGTATGCTCACAAGGAGATCAGAAGAGCGACATATCAGGCGATGGAAGCTTTCGTGCACAACCTCAACACGATGCACTCGAGAGCGGGCGCGCAGGTGCCGTTCACATCGATCAACTATGGAACAGACCTCTCCAGCGAGGGAAGGCTCGTCTCCGAAAACGTCATGCTTTCGATGGAAGCAGGCCTCGGCAACGGTGAGACGCCGATCTTCCCGATCAACATCTTCAAGGTCAAGGAAGGCGTCAACTACAATCCGGAAGATCCGAACTATGACCTTTTCAAACTGGCATGCAGAGTCAGCGCGAAGAGACTGTTCCCGAACTTCTCGTTCTTAGACGCGCCGTTCAACAAGGCGTTCTACAAAGAAGGAGACCACAATACAGAGGTCGCTTACATGGGATGCCGTACGAGAGTAATGGCCAACTACTACGACCAGTCGCAGCAGGTAACGGCAGG
>CAMNNG010000115.1 GCA_946545145.1 uncultured Bacillota bacterium | reverse complement strand
GAGACGAAAAACGAACTGGCACGTTCGATGCCGGAGAAGAAATGCTGCATGCTGGCTGAGATAGCCGGCTTTCTTCGCGTGGCCGGATCAGTTTCACTGGCAGGCGGCGGAAAGTTCATCATCAAGCTTACTACGGACAACCCGGCGGTAGCCAGGCACTACAAAAAACTGCTGAAGGAGTACTTCGGCATAGACGCGTCGATCAATGTCACCGAAAGCTCGCAGGTCAGACGAAGCAGGATGTACATCATCGAGATCGGGCCCGAGGAGCTGTCGGAGCAGATCCTCAGGGAGACCGGCGTGCTGATGGTGCGCGAGGGCATGAACTACATCACCGACGGCATCTATGACGGCATCATCAGGACGAAGTGCTGCAGGAAGTCGTACCTTCGGGGCGCGTTCATCGGCAGCGGCACAGTAAGCAACCCCGAAAAGGGCTATCACTTCGAGATCGATACTTCATCGCCGGTGACGGCAAGGGATATAAGGCGGCTGATCAATACGTTCGACGACATCAAGGCCAAGACCGTGAAGAGGAAGGAAGAGCACGTGACTTATGTGAAGGATTCGGGGCAGATCCTCGATATCCTCGCGATCATGGGAGCGCACTCGCAGTACTTCAAATTTGAAGAGGTCAGGCTGACGAAGGAGATGCGAAACGAAGCCAACCGCAGAAGCAACTGCGACCAGGCCAACATCGACAAGGCGGTCGCGGCTGCCGAAAAGCAGATAGAAGCGATCAGAAAGCTCGACCTTTCGAAGCTCAACGACAAGCTCAGACAGACAGCGGAGCTGAGGATGGAGAATCCGGATGCGTCGCTGACGGAGCTTGGGCAGATGATGGACCCGCCGATGAAGAAGTCGGGGGTCAACGGAAGGCTGAACAGGCTGATGAAGATGGCGGAAAAACTCTGAGCTGCAGCTGTGCGGATAACTTCCGGAAAACCGAGCAGCTTCGGGAAACCGATGCAGCAGGCATATTCGCAGAAAAACGAAAGGAAAAGGTGGCCAAAGTGGCTGTGGACATAAAGAACTATTATGTAGAGAAAGGACAGGGAGATCCCTTGATCCTCCTGCACGGAAACGGCGAAGATTCAACGTATTTCGTGAATCAGATAGATGAATTCGCAAAGTACTTCCACGTATATGCAGTGGATACGCGCGGTCATGGGCAGACGCCGAGGGGCACTGCGCCGTTCACGATAAGGCAGATCGCGAAGGACCTTGCTGACTTCATGGATGAGCAGGGCATCGAGAAAGCGGACATCCTCGGATTCTCAGACGGAGGCAACATCGCACTCATATTCGCGATCAAATATCCGGAGAAGGTGAACAGACTGATAGCCGACGGCGCGAACCTCGATACGACGGGAATAGTGCCAAAGCTGATGGCGGCCATGAAGAGAGAGTACGACAAGGCTGTCAAAGAAGGAGAGAAAAGCGATCCTGAGGGACAGGCGAACAGAGAAGAACTCTTCAGCCTCATGGTCAACGATCCCAATATCCCAGTAAGCGAACTTGCGAAGATCAAAGCGAAGACATTGATCATGGCGGGAACGAAGGACATGATCCCGGAAGAGCATACGAAGATGATAGCTGAGAATATAGAAGGGGCCAGATGCGAGATCATCGAAGGCGACCACTTCATCGCAGCCGGAAATCCGAAAGAGTTCAACAGCATAGTTCTCGGATTTCTGAGAGGATAGAATTAAAAAGATCCTTATGAGGGTGACGTCATAAGGATCTTCTTGTTTGTTGTATTGCTTTTGCGAATTTGATTTCGCGACATTCTCCGCCGAACGCTTTTTAGTGAACGTGCTCTGCAGCGCTGTCTGCTTCTGCTTCGAAGCTGAGGTCCTCGAGGCTGCAGGAAGCGTTCTGGCCTACTGTATGTTTGACTCTGTCTGCTTCCTCGGCCTTCTTTGCATCGTTCCAGTGATCCATGGTTCCTACGAGATATCCCGTGATCCTTCTGATCCTCTCGAACGGAACCGGCTCGAGTTCGTATGAAAGATCTGCATACTCTCCGTCGAGTTCGATGTTGACGGATTTGACTCTCTTGCCGTATTTCTCCTCGAGATATGCTACGTAGTTCTGAGCTTCTTCAGGCGAAGCGTTGCCTGTTACGATCACTTTCGACATTTTGGGTACCTCCTACAATTTCCGATACGTTCTTTATTCTTCAAAACATTGATTTTCTACAGTTTTCGCAGGGTTCTACGGTTTTTTGGCCTTTTGGCAACACACAATATGTTGTTGCTTTTTCTCCCTGTAAATCGCATTATACCACAATATAAAAGAAGTAAACATCTTTTTTGTAATTTGGAGAAAAAATATTAAGATTACGCATATGCCTGGCGTGGCGCGACATGCCGAATGTGGTGCGACATGCCTGACGTGAATATACATTCTCGAATTGCTTTCTGCGCTTAATATAAATCCAGGCTCGGAATGCGTTCGATTTATACATTTCAGGATGATATAGAGCCATTAATATAATTTTGGAGCCGATCTGGCCAGCCGAACCTCAGGAGAAGCCGCTTACTAGTGACTGGTCACTAACTAACCGCTTACTTTTATATTAATCAGGTCAGATCTATCGAAAATGTATAACTTTCCGATAGTGCGGGAAGGGAAATATATTAACCGACCC
Organism: uncultured Bacillota bacterium; assembly: GCA_946545145.1. Lineage (GTDB taxonomy): Bacteria > Bacillota > Clostridia > Peptostreptococcales > Anaerovoracaceae > UBA3738. Next base: position 1,601 of record CAMNNG010000115.1, on the reverse strand, counting down.
AAAACCACCAAAAATGTATAAATGTATAATAGATCGGAATGTGCCGGGACCAGACATATGATACAATACACAGAGAAAAGCACAGAGAAAGGCACAGAAAAAAGCAGCGAAAACAGGAAGCAGATATGTTCGAAAAAAATCAGGAAGTTACGATAAAGATAGAGGATATAACGGATCAGGGTCAGGGCGTCGGCCGTACCGACGGCTTTGCGGTGTTCGTGCCGGATACCCTGCCGGGAGACACAGTGAAGGCGAGGCTTACGAAGGTCAAGAAAAGATACGCGTTCGGAGTGAAGACCGAACTGGTCGAGCCGTCGCCGGACAGGATCGAGAAGATGTGCCCGTATGCGGGTGACTGCGGCGGCTGCACCTTCGCGGAGTATTCATATGAGGCTCAGCTCGAGCTCAAGAAAAAGCAGGTCACGGACAAGCTGAAGCGTCTCGGCGGCCTCGAGGATCCGAAAGTAAGCGGAATAATGCGCACCGACGAACCGTTCGCTTACCGAAACAAAGCGGTCATGCCGATCAGCACGGGCGGCAACATCAAACGCAAAGGCGGCGTCATCGAAAACCTCGGCGAGCCGGCGGTCGGTTTTTACAGGGTGAGGACGCACGACGTGGTCGACTGCGAGGACTGCGCGCTCCAGAGCGGGGCGGCGGTCGCGGCGGCTGCGGCCATGCGCGAGTTCATGAAGCAGGACAACATCACGGCCTGGGACGAGAAGTGGGAGCAGGGCCTGATGCGCAGCATGACGGTCAAGGCGGCGTCCGGCACGGGCGAGGTGATGGTTATCGTCAGGATCAACGGCAAAGGAATACCGAACGTCGAAAAACTGATCGGAATGATGGACGAATACATCGCTGAGGCGGGCTTTTACCTTGAAAGTTTTTATGTGGATAACGACAAGGACCTGCTGCTCGTCGCGGGAAGCAAGGTGATCCGCGAGGAGATCGCGGGGCGCGCGTTCGAGATATCGCCGCGCAGCTTCTACCAGGTGAACCCGCAGATGATGGAAAAACTGTACGACAAGGTCAGAGAATATGCGGCGCTGGACGGAGAAGGCGTGCTGCTCGATTTATACTGCGGCGTGGGGTCGATCGGCCTGTGGTGCGCTGAGGATGCGGGCTATATCGTCGGGATCGAGCGCGAGCACCAGGCCGTTCTCGATGCGAACCGGAATGCGGTGATCAACGGCATCGTCAATGCGAGGTACATTGAAGGTGCGGCCGAGGATGTGATGCATACTGCGGTCTTCGGAGCAGTATGCGAAAACGGGGTAAGCGAAAACGAACGCAAAGGCTCCGTCAGGATCGACGAAGAACTGGCTGCAATGATTCGCGACGCAGATGTGGCAGTGATAGACCCGCCGAGGGCGGGATGCGACGCGAAGATGATCGAAGCGCTCGTAAGCCTGGCGCCGGAGAGGATCGTTTATGTTTCGTGTGATCCGGCTACGCTCGCGAGAGATATAAAGGCGCTGTGCGAAGGCGGCTACTCATTCGATGAGGCGACTGCGGCGGATATGTTTCCGTGGACGAAGCATTGCGAGGTAGTAGTCTCGATGTCTCGAGTCGGGTCGAAACAATAGAACTATTGTCAT
>CAMNNG010000114.1 GCA_946545145.1 uncultured Bacillota bacterium | reverse complement strand
GAATGCCCCCTCTGCGGAGCAGGAAAAGACGAGTTCAAAGTAAGCGAAGACTGATAAGGTCTTCTGGAAGAACTGTCCGATCGGACAAAAACGCGAAAGGGAGAGTGCCCGTTTGGGCGCTCTTTTTTGCTTCCCCGTTGATAGAGAAAAACTGGATTGATATAATCAACAAACTTAGTTAGATGGTACTAACTAATTGACAGTATCAGTCCGGACCGGCAGGACCGGATGACAGAAAAGAGGAGCGAAAGAGAGGTATCAATGAAAAAGAAAACTATCAGCGGACGCATCGGCGCGGGAGCATTGAGTTTTGCTCTTGCGGTATCGATGATGAGCCCTTTTGCGGCTCCCGCGGTATCTTTGGCGGCAGACAGCAGCCAGAACGCGGGAAAGGCTCCTGTGTTCGCCTCCGCTAAGAACTACGGAGGAGCGTATACTGACGCATTCCAGAATGTAGAGTACACGAAGGACGGAGGCTTCGTCTGCGCGGGATATACGATGGGCGACAGCGAAGACCCCGGCTGGACGTATCACATCAAGGGCACGTCGCATCAGAACAACGATGCCGTCCTTGTGAAATACGACGCAGAGCACAAGGTCGAATGGTCGAAGGCGTTCGGCGATACGGGCGTCGATGTATTCAACGATATGACAGTTCTCGAAGACGGCAGGATAGCCGCGATCGGAAGGTCTACCGTACCGTCTTCCTTCGACGGGAAGACGCTGAAGGGCGTATGCTGGTGGATCCTTCTGGTCGACCCGAAGGACCCTGACAGCGTCACGGAGTACAGGATCGGCGGAAGCGCGGGAGACCAGGGCTACGGTATAGCTCCGTCGGGCGACGGCGGCTTTGTCGTGACGGGATGGTCCGCGAGCAAGAGCGGTTACATGCAGATGACTGAGGACGGGGAGACCTGGTCCGATCCGGTGCAGCTGTGGGAAGATTCTGAAGGCACAGATGAAAACATCCCGAACAGGGTCGCGGCATCAAGCTCGGAAACAGTAGTCGTGAAGATAGGAAAGGACGGTGCCCCCGTATTCACGAGCCTCCATCAGATCAAGGTGATGGACTATCCTGAAGACACGAATTCTCCCCAGGAGAGAGTCGAAGGGCTGGCAGTGGACGCAAACGGCGACATCGTAGTCACCGGCTCGAACCAGTACTGCAAGAATGTCACGAACGCATTCATCGCGAAGCTCGACGGAAAAGACGGTCATCTGATCTGGCACAAGGCGGCAGGAAACATACCTGAGATCGCTGAAGGAGAAACTTCGATGCAGCCGCCGGCAGATCCTGCTGACTACCACAAGGATACATATTCGTCAGTCGCTGTCCTGGAAGACGGATCGTATGCCGTGACAGGCGCCGCGACGAACGACGCGTCGACAGACGAAGGATGGGACTGCGTCAGCCAGAAGGATATACTGGCCGTGCACTACAGCTCTGACGGAAAGGTCATCAATGCTGAAAGCTTCGGCGTAATAGGTGATTCGAACAGCAGGAGCGAGAGCCTGGCCGAAGCGCCGGACGGAGGATACATCGTATGCGGCTCCGTATCCGGCGTCATGAGAGAAGACGAAGAGATGGACAAGGGCTACAGCTGGGGAAGCTACGGATTCCAGGATGCCATCCTCGTGAAATATGACAAAAGCGACAGGGTCGAATGGGCTAAGAACTACGGCACATCGGCCGGAGACTGGATCAACGACGTCGTGATCGGCGGCGACGGTGAGATCATCGCAGTCGGTGAGAGCAACGGAAAGAACGGAGTCCCCGCGTGGGGCAACAACGGCGGCATCGACGCCATCGTTATGAGTACGAATATGTACGAGGCTGCTTATACGGCGCCGCAGAAAGCCTCGGATGACGGATCGGTAGTCTGGGCGGACGGCATATATACCGGACTCGGTGACGGATACAACGGTGAAGGCTCCGTGAACATGCAGGTCACGGTGAAGGATCATCTCATCGAAGAAGTGAAATGCATAGCATCGAAGGACACGAAGAGATATTTCCGCGAGGCCGAGGCCATCTATCCGGATATCATCGAGAAGCAGAGCGCTGATGTCGACGCTGTTTCAGGAGCGACTCTTTCATCTAACGGCATAAAGGGCGGCGTGAAGTCATGCCTGGGACAGGCGGCCGCAAAATCAGTCGATGCACTGATAGATGCTATCGATGCGGCTGAGGATGATGCTGCGAAGAAGGCGGCCTGCCAGACAGCGGCTGATGCTTACCGTGAACTCGGTACGACGGCCGTCTCCGCTCTGGAGAAAAAGGAAGCGCTGGAATCGGCCTGCAGTCAGTACGGCATAGAACTGATAAGCAGAGAAGAGTCGATCGAGCAGTCCATCAGGGAGATACTGCCCGAGAAGAAGGCGGATCTCAGATTCAACGATACATATTACAAACTGCAGTACCCGTATTACGATGTCATCGGCATGCCGGCTCTGACCGACAACGAACTGTCGGGAAAGGACGTGACCATTGCGGTCATCGACAGCGGCCTTACGCCCGGTCACAAGGACATCGACTATTCGAGGATCCTTCCGGGATATGACTACGATAACGATATCCCGATGGGAACAGGTGCAGAGGGGGATAAAGGATATACAGATGTCAACGGCCACGGCACTGCCGTGACAGGCATCATAGCCGCAAGAACCAACAACAGCAAGGGCATCGCGGGGCTCCTCTCCGGCGTAGAGATAGTGCCGCTCAGAGTGACAGCAAAGAAGACCGAAGACAGCAGCAAAGTAGTTGCAAGGGCGATACGCGATGCTGTCGACAAGTACGACGCAGACGTCATCACGACGAGCCTTGATACCGCCAAGACGGAAGAGCTCGAGTCGGCCCTGGCTTATGCTGATGAGAAGGGCGTCATCGTTACGGGCGCATCGGGCAACAAGTCGAACAATGATATCAGCTCACCTGACGATTACGTCTACCCTGCATCGTGCCAGACAGTCATCAGCGTCGGCGCGACTGACCAGAACGGAAAGATCAGGAGCAACTCGACGAAGAACGATCGCGTCTTCGCCGCGGCTCCGGGAGAGGACATAGCTCTTCTGGATATAAGCAAAAACAGCAGGTGCAAGCTCGGTTCGGGCACATCGTATGCATCACCGGTAGTCGCTTCTATGGCTGCCGCTGCCAAGCAGGAAGTACCAGAGATCACACCGGCGCAGTTCCGCAGGCTCCTCAAACTCACATGTGATGACGAGGGCGAAGAGGGATACGATATCGCTTACGGAAACGGCATCGTGAATATGGAAGCGTTCGCAAAGGCTCTGAAGGAAGAGTGGAACGTGACTCTCGACAAGGCATCGGTCAATATGGATATCGATCAGACAGCGAAGCTGGAAGCGGAGGTCAACCTCACATGGTCTGCTGAAGAAGCAGGTGAAGACGGCGCAGCTGCGGGCGATGACAGCGTCATATGGTCGTCTTCCAATGAGAGCGTCGTCGCGGTCGATGAGGAAGGAAACCTCGAGCCGAAGGCAGCGGGAACGGCTGTCATAACAGCAGAGTCCAATGTGAAGAAGGGCAAAAAAGCAGAGTGCAAAGTAACGGTATTCGACCAGTATGATATCGCTTCCTCGACAGTCAGCGCTGCCGGAGCGACGTACACCGGAGCGGCGCAGAAACCGGCGCCTTCCGTAAAGATCAGAGGCACTCAGCTGAAGAACGGAACTGACTATACGGTCAGCTGGAAGAACAATGTCAACGCCGGAAAGGCTTCGCTTACTGTAACAGGCAAGGGATCCTATCACGGTTCGAAGACGGTCAGCTTCACGATAGCCAAGGCAAAGCAGAAGACGACTGTCAAAGCGCAGGCGAAGAGGGTCAGGGCGAAGAAGCTGAAGAAAAAGAACCAGACTGTCAAAAAGGCCATAGCGGTCAAAGGCGCGCAGGGCAAGGTTACATACAAAAAACTCAGCGGATCGTCGAGACTGAAGATCAACCAGAAGAACGGAAAGATCACAGTGAAGAAGGGAAAGAAGAAGGGCACTCTCAGGATGAAGGTCAGAGTGAGCGCCTCCGGAAACGGAAACTATCTCCCGTTCACGAAGACTGTAACAGTCAAGATCCAGGTAAAGTAGACCGGAATGGTAAAGAGCATGCGCGGATGAAAGTCCGCGCATGTTTTTTGTGGTATAATAAGCAAAAGAAAGAATCATCAGAATATACGGAATGATACGCTGTCAAAGGAGGTACCTTTATGTACGGATCGGCGAAGGAAAAATTCACGGGGATACTTGATGAGATCAGAGCCGAAGGGCTATGGAAGGATGAGAGGATCATCACGACGCAGCAGCAGGCGA
>CAMNNG010000113.1 GCA_946545145.1 uncultured Bacillota bacterium | reverse complement strand
CGTATTTGCTTACCGCCTCTTCGTATCCTTCCACACTTTGTTGAAGAGCATGCCCAGAATGAAGACCCAGGCCAGGAAGAAGAACCAGAACATCAGAGCGACGATCGTGGCGAGCGATCCGTATATGATGTCGTAGTTCGCGAATCTGGATGTGAAGAAGGAGTACAGCAGCGTGACGATCAAGAGTCCCAGCGAAGCGAATATGCTGCCCGGGATTATCTCTCCGAATCTGACCTTCTTCTCGGGCATCCTGAAATAGTTGAAACTGATCATCAGGAAGAACAGCCCGAACGCTATCGGCCATCTGAGCGCCACCCACATCTCCGGCACGTCGCTGAACAGTTCGAATATCTTGCCGCCGTAAGCCATGATCGCCAGACTGACGATTATGACCACGAGCGTGACCGCCATGTTGATGACGGCTCTGAACCTCTCGTGCCAGTATCCCTTTCCGGTAGACCAGCCTTCGCTGTTCATGAAGTTGTTGATCCTCATCATCGAGAACTGCGCTCTTGACGCCGCCCAAAGCGCTATGATGACATAGATGATGTTTGACAATCCGCCGGACTTGTATGTCAGAAGATTCTTCAGCGTCGAAGCCAGAACGCCGTGCGCGTCCTTTATCAGCCAGCCGACCGCGTCATCGAGCGTCGCTCCAAGCATCGAGAACAGGATCTGCGAAATCAAAAGAACAGTCGGGACCAGCGAGAGCATCAGATAGAAAGCTATCTGAGCCGCAAAGCCCTGATAGTACGGGTCATTGATCTGCTGCATGCCCAGACCGACCATTCTCCATAATCTGTTTTTTTCCTTCATAGATTCCCTTCCCGGCGATGTCAGCCGAGCATTTCCTCCAGTTTTTTAAGAGCGTTCGCTCTGTGGCTGATGCCGTTCTTTTCTTCCGCCGTCATCTCGGCAAAAGTCCTGTCATATCCTTCGGGCATGAATATCGGATCGTATCCGAACCCGTTCGTTCCTCTTTCTTCTTCTATAATGTGTCCTTCGACCGTACCGCGCGCAACGACCTTGCTCCCGTCCGGGCGGGCAAGCGTCACTACGCACACGAAGCGCGCCGTCCTCTTTTCGAACGGCACTCCCTCGAGTTTTGAGAGGACGAGCGTTCTGTTCGCCTGATCGTTGTGCTCCTCTCCCGCGTACCGGGCCGAATATACTCCGGGCTCTCCTCCGAGCGCGTCGACCTCCAGGCCGGAGTCGTCAGCGACCGCCGTCATTCCCGTAAGCTTCATGATATCGACTGCCTTGAGCTCAGAATTCTCCTCAAATGTGGTTCCGGTCTCATCCGTATCGAACTCTTCCGGAACGCCCGCCTCATCACGCGGGATAACGCTGAAGCCGAGCTGGCTCGTTATGGCGTCTATCTCTTTAATCTTTCCTTTGTTCTTCGTAGCGGCTACTATCTTTTCCATCAGGACCTCTTTCTCCTTCCGCCTTCGATGCCCATCCTGTGGCGTCCGGAACGGCTGCGGCGGCTTCCGTCGAACATGCTCTGTTCGTAGCCTCTGCGTATGCGCCTTCTGTTCCTTATCGCGAGCAGGATGCCGATCAGGATGACTACCGGTATCATGAACATCGCGAGCATCATCACGCCGTAGTTGTTCGGCTGCTTGATGATCTGCCATGGCGATATGCTCGTCTCGTCGACCTCGCGGCCCGTGCTCTTTTCGTAGTAAGCAGGCACTTTGTTTCCATCGAACGAGTCGATATATGAAGCAAGCGCGTACCACTCCTTGAGCTCACGTCCGTGAGACCTGATTATATGCTTCTTGAAGTTCGTTATCTCTTTTCCGTCCTTGTCCTTCGGCACTATCTGCAGGAGGCCGTGCGACTTGAGGTCCATCTCCTCGAACAGCTTGCACGTCTCAAGGCCGGTGACGATACGGTACATTTTGTGATTCTCTATCTTTGTTTTGGTGCCGTCCTTTTCAAGAGCGATATCGACGGCCTTGTTGAGGTAGACCCTGTGGTCGTTGAATCCGTAGGTGAGGCCGCTCATGTGGAGTATCGCGTCCTTATCACCCGCCGAAAGCGAAGCGTCCACCTCAGGCAGCATCTTCAGTTCCTTTCCCGTGATGTACATGCTTACTAGCGGATAGCCCGGCTTTCCGTCCTGACCCATACCCGTCGCGCAGACGTCGAATGCGTCTATCGTCGTTATGTCGCCCTTCGGCAGGGTGCCCTTGATAGTACCGCTCTGCACTATCGCGCACGCGATGTCATCATACTTGTCGCCTTCCGCTTCCTTTACCGCATAGACGAAGGAGTCGGCTACGATGTTTCCGAGGGAGTTCTCGTCGTTTTCTTCAGCGAACTTGTCGATCGGTGTGAAGTCGAAGTCTGAAGTCGCAAGCGTCTCCTCGGCGCTGAATCCGTACTTGTTGAAGTAAGCGGAGTCGATCATGTATCTGAACTCCTGGACGTTGGCCTTGGTCTGATAATCCTCGTTGACCTTCGAGCCCATCCTGTAGAGCTTGTAATCTTTGACGGTGTATCTCTTCTTGCCCTTCTCGAGCGTCATGTGACCGAGATAGTTCGTGTTCTGGCCAGATGCCGCGATGATCGTCTTTCCGATCTTGACCGGCTTTTTCAGAGCTTCGTGCGAGTGGCCGCTGATTATGAGGTCGATGTCCGGGACTTCCTGAGCGAGCTTCGCGTCCTCGCTGTCCTTTCCTTCTTCTTCAGAATATCCGGAATGGGAAAGGCATACGATGATGTCGGCTTCCTTGTTGCGCTTGATCTCGCTTACTACTTCTTTCGCCCTTGCGATATAGTTATCCCACTTGATGCCGTGCGCTTCTATGTCGCTGACGGCGTCTTCACCCATGAGACCGAAGACGGCTACTCTGACTCCGCCCTTGTCTATAACGGTATAGTCGCACACACCGTAGTTTCTCATGGATTTTCTGAGGAACTTCGCAGTCTTCTGGTAGTTTTCGTCTTCGAGAGTCGTCTTCCAGTCGATGTTCGCGCATACGATCTCCGGCATGTACTGGTTCTCTTCGACGATGGTCTGCCTCCTCCACGTCGATTTGTTGAGGACCGTCCTGCTCGTCGTTACTATCCTTTTGGATTCGGCAGCCTTGTTGAGCATCCTTGCCAGGCCGCCTACCTTGTAGTCGAATTCGTGATCGCCGAATGTGACGGCATCATAATCCAGATATCCCATCATCCTCAGCTCCGACGCGGCAGATGTATATATCGTCTGGAAAGCTGTTCCCATCGAAAAGCCGCCTGCATCGAAGAGGAAGGTGTCGGGATAAGTCTTTTCTATATCATCTATCTGAGTCTTCATCTTTGCGAATCCGCCGATATCATTCTGCGAATCGAGATGAGAGTGCATGTCGCCTGTGAATATGATCGAGACTTCTCCGTTCGGATTCTCTGTATTCTGCTTTTTCTTCATCGTGACTGCAGATCTGTCCTCTGTAGTCGATTCTTTTTCTTTCTCGTCGGAATCCTTTTTCGAATCATCGTCCTTCTTGCTGTCGGATGATGACGAACTGCCCGATGATGAACCGCCGGATGACGAGCTGCCCGAGGGTGAGCTGCCCTGGTCCTGCGAGCTCTGTCCGCCCTGGCTCTGGCCGGAAGTATCCTGCTGCTGCGGCTGCGTCTGGCCCTGATCCTGACCGGATGTGTCCTGCTGTTGCTGCTGTCCCTGGTCCGCCGGCTGCGCGGCGTCATTCTCGTCAGCGAATGCGGCCATCGGCAGCATCGTGCCTATTACGAGCATCATTATAAGGAATATAGAGCATGCCTTCTTCATTGAAAACTCCTTCTTTTTCATTTTACTCATAGGTAAATAATTATATCATCATTCACATCTTTTGTACAACATATCATGACCTCATCTGCTGCTGCGGCAGACCGCACGCAGAGTTGACCCAAATGGATCTTTTTTCTGCAAATAGGTAAACATTGCACCCTCAGATCACCCTCCTGACGACTAGGACTGCTTCCTTGCAGCAAGTTCTTTGCGATATCGTCTGCTGTTTTTTACTATCGTAAACAAAACTGCCTGCCACCTTCATGACAAGCAGTTCTTTGCGACTATTAGTTTAACTTTTTTACCAGAAAATGTGCCGTTTGGGTCAACTTCGCCCGATGCCGGTCATCACCGTCTTCCTATTTCAATCCCGGCATCCTTATGATGACGGCGATATGCGCCGTATCAGCCTTGGTGATCTTGACTTTCTTTCCGCCGCCCCAGCCTGTGGAAGCGTGTATCACCCTGCCGTTTCCGTAGTAGATCGCGGCGTGGTAGATGCTGTGCTTGGAGCGCCCTCTTCCGAAGAGGACGATGTCTCCCGGCT
>CAMNNG010000112.1 GCA_946545145.1 uncultured Bacillota bacterium | reverse complement strand
TCACGCGAAGGGATGCACCGGCCGTTCAGCCCGTTCGCCGTCACATGCCATCTGCCCGCGAGCCTGGAGCCGGCGATATCCGGCCAGCTCTTTCCGGCCGCATAGCGCGAATCAAAAAACCCGGCGGGGTCGAATCCGTATGTATTTGAATCTCCGTAAAAATATATATGTCTCATATCGTAATATATCCGCTTACTATATATCCGCTTACTGCGGCTCCTGCCGCAAAAGAAAAACGGCGATGCCGGTAATCTGCGCATCGCCGCTGCTTTCTTTACTGATCGCTCTTCCAGGAGCTCTTGTTCGTGCTTCTTGCCTTGCCCTTCTTCATGGACTTGGTTATCTTGTTGTACTCGCTCTGGCTGATGCTGTCGTAATCGCCTGAGCTGTAGTAGAACCACTGTCCGTCCGAGTAAGCGCCGCCCGCAGCCGAACGTCTCTTGCTGGAGGCCTTCTTCGAATAACCCGTGCTCTTGAGCTTGTAGTAACGGTATTCTTCCATGCCGTTGCCTCTGCTGAGAAGCTCCATGCTGCCTGTCTTGTCGTATGACTTGATGCTGACTACGCCGTACTCCGACCTGTCGAGCATCGTCTTGACCTTGCCCTTCCTGTAGGAATAGACTGTCAGCTTTTTGTCTCTTTCCTTGTTGTTTCCGAACTCCGCCAGAAGCTCTCTGACGCCGTCGCCGTCCACATCAAAGAACACGTGTGACTGGAGCCTGTTCGCCCAGGCATCCCTCGTTGAAGCCGCCGTCTTCTGCAGCGTCTTCAGCTTTTTCTTGAGCGCCTTTTCGGCCGGGTATACAAAGGTCTCCTTACGGAGCTCTTCACCCTTATCTTCGCCGATGTTCTTTTTCATATCGTTGATGAACACCATCGCCTGCTTGTTCTTGCCCATCTTCAGGCCGGCCTTGACGCCCTTCTTGTACAGCTCTTCGTTCGACTTGTTGAGGCCGATGGCTGTGTGGTAGTCCTTTATTGCCGACTCGTACTGTCCGAGTCCGTAGTAAGCATCGCCCCTGCCCTCAAAGAGTTCGGCATTCTTTCCGTTCTCTTCAACGACCGAGTTGTACAGATCGACAGCTTCCTGATAATTCTTCGCCTCAAGCGCCTCGGCTGCAGCCTCCATATTGTGGCTGAATACCGATGCTTCGTGCATCTTCACTCCTATGAAGATCAGGAATGCGGCGACCAGCGCCAGCACGATGATCGTTATTGTCATTTTCTTCTTTTTGCTGGGACGTCCGTTAATGAAGTCCAGCAGTTCCTGTTCGTCTGTGATTCTTCTTGGCATAGTCTTCCTTTTCTCCTGCTTCCTTTTATTTTTTTCATAAGGCGGTCCGTTCTCCGCCTATGGGATTATATCAGTTACCTGCATAAATTGTAATATGTATGGCGCGAAAAGACAAAGCTCTTTTGCGATTTTCAGATATTTTTCAAACGCTCGCGTATCTCTTCCTCCGCCTGCACGAGCATCTCTATGAATTCACGCGAGGATATCCTCATCGCGCCCTTCGTCCACGCGTCCTGCTGGACGAGCTCGTCCGACGACACCGTGTAGATGCGCCTTCCCTTTTCTTCGCCGACCATGCGCCCGATCCTGATGTCCGCGGGCTCGTTCGCCGCCGTGTAGATCACGCTTATGCCGTCATGGTCTTCCGTGCTGCCGTCGCCGGGGACGACCTTGTAAGCATCGAACACTACTCTCAGTTCAGTCCCTGTATATCCGGCGTAGTTCGCCAGTCTTTCGACAAGATCATCTCTCGCCGAGCCGATATCACGCGCGGCAAGCTCCTTCAGTTCTTCATCAGCGAAGATCAGGTTGTATCCGTCCACGATCACGAGAAGAGGCTCCTCATCGGACCGTTCAGCCTTCGCGGCCGCCCTGCTCTCATGTCTCGAGCGTATCTCCTCGCCCCTCGCGGCATTCCTCGCTATCTCCTCTTCGCTGAGACCGTCATTTCTACCAAAAACTTTTTCCTTCTTTTCTATATGGTGCTTTTCCCTGGCGGGGCCGTACGTCCTTTCGAATATGCGCCTGAGCTCCTTGTCATAGGCGGCCTTTTGCTCCGCTTCTTCGCGCACATCCATCCTGCTCCTGCCGAACATGGCCGCGCCGCCCTGAGCCGCTCCGGCTTCTGCTTCGGCCTCCGCCTCCTCGGCGCGCCGCCTCTTTTCCAGGACGCTCTGGATATGCATGTGCTCCGTGACTTCGTCCCACCTTACGATGTCGCTGCCCTTGTGGTTGACGAAGACCGAATCCGCGGGGTTCTCCGTGTCGCGCTCCGGATCGTATCCCTTCTCTTCTATCACGGCCGCCGCATCGTGGCAGACGTCGTAGCCGCACTGGGCTATCTGCAGCCGCCCGGCGCCCGATGTGTATCCGGTAAGCGTCTGCTGGTACTGCACGATCTCCGCCGACGGAGCCTTTCCGCTTATTACAGCGTTCTCGCCCTTCTGCTCAAGGCCGTCGTTCACGCCGCCCATCTGCTTTATATCCGTCAGCGCCCTGCCGACGCTTCCTGCCGGAAGCTCGATCTCGTACTCGCACCACGGCTCGAGCAGGACAGCTTTTCCATCCCGCCTCGCCTGCATAAGAGCGTTCCTGATCGCGCGGTAAGTCGCCTCTCTGAAGTCGCCGCCCATAGTGTGCTTGGCGTGCGCCCTTCCCGCGGCGATGCTGATCTTTACGTCAGTAAGCGGCGATCCCGTAAGGACTCCCGCATGTGCCCTTTCCAGAAGGTGCGTCATGATCAGCCTCTGCCAGTTGAGATCGAGGTCGTCTTCTGATACTTCGCTTACTGCCAAGATCCCGCTCCCGCGCTCAGCAGGCTCGATGATCAGATGCACCTCGGCGTAGTGCCTCAGCGGCTCAAAATGGCCGACGCCTTCATATACTCCGTCTATCGTTTCGAGGTACAGGACACGTCCCTGCGTGAAGCTGACTTCATAGCCGAAGCGTTCCCTGATCACGGACTGAAGGATCTCGCGCTGCACCTGGCCCATGATCCTGATCTGTACGGCCGAGCCGTCTTCGCTCCACGAAACGTGGAGGGCTGGGTCTTCGGCCGAAAGCACCTGCATGTCGGCCATCACCTCGTGTATGTTCTTTTCCGGCGGAGCCTCGACCGTGTAGCTCATGAACGGCTCCGATGAGTAAGCGGCATCAGGCTCTTCCTCTCCAAGAGCGCTTCCCGGGATGAGCCTTCCGAGGCCCGTCACCGCGCAGACAGCTCCCGGTCCGGCCAAATCTGCAGTTTCGTAGCGGCCGCCCGAGTAGAACCTTATCTGGTTGACCTTCGCCTCGCGCACTTCCGCCTGACCCTGCGGGGCCGCATCCGCCTGCATACCTGCGTCTTCCGCTGATGCTTCCTTTATGATGACGCGGTCCCTCACGCGGAGCTCTCCTCCGGTGATCTTGATGAAGCAGAGCTTCTCGCCGTCCCTTGCGGTCATGGTCTTGTAGACTTTCGCTCCGAAAGCCTCTTTGTACTCAGATTCTTTAGTGTATCTTCCGAGGACGTCAAGCTGCTCTTCAATGCCTTCGTTTCTCAGCGCCGATCCGAACATCACGGGCACTATCTCGCCCGCGCGGACCGCGTCTGCGATCTGCCCGTCGGTGAGGATGCTTCCGCCGTCTGCGTCTGCGGCATCATCACTCATATTCTCGAGCACAGCTTCCGCGAGCTCAGCCGATCGGAGAGTCACATCATCAATGAATTTCTCCGACCTTTCTGCTGCGTGGCCGAAATCGACAGCTTCCTCGCAAAGGTCTTCGGCTATCTCCTCTATCAGCACATCCCTCGTCTTGATCGAGATGTCCATCTTGTTCACAAACACGAAGACCGGGATGCCCTTTTTTCTCAGCATCCTGTAAAGCGCCTTGGTATGGGGCCTGATCCCCTCCGGCGCGCTTACTACGAGAAGCGCATAGTCGAGCACGGAAAAAGTGCGCTCCGTCTCCGCCGAAAAATCCACGTGTCCCGGAGTGTCGATCAGCGTCACGTCAGCTGCTTCCCCGATCCTGAAGTGCGCCTGCTGCGAGAATATCGTGATGCCGCGCTCCCTCTCGATCGAAGCGTCATCGAGGAAGGCGTCCCCGTGGTCCACCCGTCCGGGCTTTTTCAGCTCTCCGGTCAGATAGAGGATCGATTCCGACAGCGTCGTCTTGCCCGCGTCAACGTGGGCCGTTATTCCTATCGTTATCCTTTTAGTAATATTGCTCATATACCCTACTGTTCAAACGACATTGTGCCGAATGCCTCCGTCACGTGGAAGTTCGGCTGCGCCGTATTGACTCTTTTCCATGAAATATAGTGCCTGTGCACGGTCTTGTTGCCGCATTTGAAGAGATTTGCCCTGAT
>CAMNNG010000111.1 GCA_946545145.1 uncultured Bacillota bacterium | reverse complement strand
AAGGAGGAATCAAAATGGGCAAAACACTGGCTTACAAGATCCTTGAAGATCACCTGCTCGAGGGAGAGCTCTACCCGGGCGAAGAGATCACTATCAAAATGGATCAGACACTTACTCAGGACTCGACAGGTACTATGGTATACCTGCAGCTCGAGGCAATGGACGTAGAACAGGTCAAGACGGAGCTTTCGGTAGCTTACATCGACCACAACACTCTGCAGACAGGTTTTGAGAACGCTGACGACCACGCTTTCATCAAGAGCGTTGCCAAGAGACACGGCGTCCACTACTCCAAACCGGGCAACGGCATCTGCCACCAGCTCCACCTCGAGAGCTACGGCAAGCCGGGCAAGACACTTCTGGGAAGCGACTCGCACACACCGACAGGCGGCGGCCTAGGCATGATAGCTATCGGAGCAGGCGGCCTCGACGTTGCTGTTGCTATGGCCAAGGGAACATATTCGCTTACTGTACCTGAGGTCTTCGAAGTCGAGCTCAAGGGCGAGCTGAGACCCTGGGTATCGGCCAAGGACGTCATCCTCAAGGTCCTGCAGGAACTCTCCGTCAAGGGCGGCGTAGGCAGGATCATCGAATATACAGGCGAAGGCGTCAAATCGCTTTCAGTAACAGACAGAGCTACGATCACGAACATGGGCGCAGAGCTCGGCGCAACGACATCGATCTTCCCGAGCGATGAGAACACGAAGGCTTATCTTGCTCACGAAGGACGTGAGGAGGACTGGATCCCCCTCGCTGCAGATGAAGACGCTGAGTACGACGGCAAGCTGACGATCGACCTTTCCGAGCTCGTACCGATGGCTGCGAAGCCGCACAGCCCGGACAACGTTGATACAGTAGCTGATATAGGACCGATCAAAGTCGATCAGGTTGCTATCGGATCGTGCACGAACTCTTCGTACACAGACCTCATGAAGGTCGCTGAGATCCTCAAGGGCAAGAAGGTCCACCCGGACGTTTCCCTCGTCATCAGCCCGGGATCCTCGAAGATCACTGAGAAAATGGCACAGAACGGCGCACTGGCAGACATCATCGCCAGCGGCGCGCGCATCATAGAGAACGCATGCGGACCGTGCATCGGCATGGGCCAGTCCCCGAAGTCGGGCGCTGTTTCGCTCCGTACGTTCAACAGGAACTTCAAAGGCCGCAGCGGCACTAACGACGCTCAGGTCTACCTCGTCAGCCCGGAGACAGCGGCTATCTCCGCTATCGAAGGCGTACTGACAGACGGCATGACGACAGGCATCGAGATCTCGCAGCCTGAGATGGCCGACTTCCACCAGAACGAAAACTTCATGATCCATCCGGACGGATGCAACACGACGAACACCAACGTCGAGATGGGACCGAACATCAAGCCGTTCCCGAGAAACGTCGCTCCGCTCGGAAACCTGCACACGACGGTCACACTGCACGCAGGCGACAACATCACGACTGACGACATCATGCCTTCAGACTCGCGTCTGCTGCCGTACAGATCGAACGTTCCGCATCTTTCGAACTACTGCTTCGAGAAGATCGACCCCGAATTCTCGAAGAGATGCCAGGAAGTCCAGTGGTGCACGATCATAGGCGGAGAGAACTACGGTCAGGGCTCCAGCCGTGAGCACGCTGCCCTCGCACCGCTCTACCTCGGAGTAAGATTCGTCATCGCGAAGTCGTTCGCGCGTATCCACCGCTCGAACCTCATCAACAGCGGCATCATCCCGCTCGTATTCTGCGATCCGGCGGACTATGAAGACATCGAACTCGGCGATCCGCTCGTTATCGAGGATGTAGTAGATCAGCTCGAAGAAGATACGATCATCGTAACGAACCTGAACAAGGCCCACGAGTACAAGTGCGCCGGCAACTTCCAGGAAAAAGAGAAGCTGATGCTCCTCGCAGGCGGAAAGATCAACTACATCAAATCGCATGAGTAAGCTGAAAGCCTGAAGGCAGACTGAAAGGAGAATACCCATGGAATATATGGAACAATTCGAAAAGATAATCAAAGAGCAGACAGCAAGAGTCGAAGCCATGAAAAATGACGGCGGCTTCATCGACTATCAGGCTCTCGACACTATCAAGATAGGAATCATCGGCGGCGACGGAATCGGCCCGGCCATCACGAAGCACGCCTACAAAGTGCTCGCTTCCCTCCTCGAAGACGAGGTCAAAAAGGGCAAGGTCGAGTTCAGGATCATCGACGGACTTACGATCGAGAACCGCTCCGCAGTCCAGAAGGCCATCCCCGATGACGTCCTCGAAGAGATCAAGGACTGCCACGTCCTCCTGAAGGGACCGACAACGACTCCGAGAGCCGGAGACAAATGGGGCAACGTCGAGAGCGCCAACGTCGCTATGAGAAAGGCCCTCGACCTGTTCGCAAACGTAAGACCGGTATCGATCCCCGAAAAAGGCATTGACTGGACATTCTTCAGAGAGAACACCGAGTGCCTCTACGCGCTCGGCTCGCAGGGCGTCAACATCAATGACGACCTGGCTATAGACTTCAGAGTCATCACGACTCCGGGAACAGAGCGTATCGCCCGCCTCGCATTCGAATATGCAAGAGCGAACGGCAAAAAGCGCGTCACCATCGTTACGAAGGCGAACATCGTCAAGAAGACGGACGGCAAGTTCCTGAACATCTGCAAGGAAGTCGCAAAGGACTATCCTGAGATCGAAGTGGACGACTGGTACATCGACATCATGACCGCGAAGCTCGTCGACGAAAAGAGAAGGAACCAGTTCCAGGTCCTCATCCTTCCGAACCTCTACGGCGACATCCTCACGGACGAAGCTGCTGAGTTCCAGGGCGGAGTCGGAACAGCCGGAAGCTCCAACATCGGTAAGAAATATGCCATGTTCGAAGCTGTCCACGGCAGCGCTCCGAGAATGGTCGAAGAAGGAAGAGACAAGTACGCTGACCCGTGCAGCGTGATCCGCGCCGGCGCTATGCTCCTCTCCCACATCGGATATCAGGAGCAGGCCGACAAACTCTACAAAGCTCTCGAGGAGTGCACAGTCACCGAGAAGAAGCTCGTGATCACAGGCCGTGAAGACGGCGCTACGGGCGACGAGTTCGCTGACTACATCCTTTCGAAGATCACGGAGGCTTAGTAAGCAAAATGGCTGTCAAAATGAAGAGCCTTGCCGGAGTCGAGCAGAGGTCGGTCTCGCTTACGACCGATCTCGCCGTGAAGCTCAGGGAAGATATCCTGTCGGGCAAGCTCAGGGAAAATGACAAACTCGTTGAGCAGGCGATCTGCGATACGTACAAAGTATCCAGAACGCCTGTCAGAGAAGCCCTCGCGCAGCTCGCTGCTGAAGGCCTGGTGACGAGCATCCCCAACAGAGGAGCCTTCGTCACGGGCATCTCGAAGCAGGAGATGGACGACATATTCGTCCTGAGAAAGATCTATGAGATACAGGCGACCAGATGGGCCATAGAGCGCATCACCGACGAGGAGATGGAAGAGCTCCAGGA
This sequence comes from uncultured Bacillota bacterium, assembly GCA_946545145.1. Lineage (GTDB taxonomy): Bacteria > Bacillota > Clostridia > Peptostreptococcales > Anaerovoracaceae > UBA3738. The sequence goes on along the minus strand of CAMNNG010000111.1, from coordinate 945 downwards.
AAACTTCGAGTTCATGGAGTTCTACACCATGAAGAACGACGTCGAAAAGATGCGCAACATCAACGCCTCGTTCCACAACATGATCTACAAGGCGAGCCACAACCGCATGCTTATGCAGATGCTCTCCTCATATCAGATATATGTCAAGTACACCGAGCGCGAGATACCTGACACAGAGCAGTATCTCAGCGACGTACTCGAGGAGCACAGAGCCATCTACAAGGCGTTCATCCTGGGCGACCCCGAAGCCGGAGCCCAGGCCATGGCTGTCCACATGGACAGGAGCATCGCCCGCCACGGCAGATAAGACACGCGGCAGGACCAAATGAAAAACAAAACAAAGAGACCCGCAGGAAAATATCCCGCGGGTCTTTGTTAGTGTAAGTACGCGTGTCAGGAAGCAGTGAACTGCTGCTTTCCGCCTTTCGCATCTATGATGATCTCTTCGCCGTCTGTGATCTCGCCTCTGATCAGCCTTTCGGCTATGCCGGTCTCGATATGCTTTTGCAGATAACGTTTGACCGGACGGGCGCCGAACTGCGGCGAGTAAGCTTCCTTCGCGATGAGAGCCTTGCTCTCGTCCGTGAGCCTTACCGTGATGCCGCGCTCCGCCAGCCTTGCTTCGATGTCCTTCATCGACAGATCGATGATGCCGGATATCTGAGCCTCAGTAAGCGGGCTGAATACGATGACGTCGTCTATCCTGTTGATGAACTCGGGCCTGAAGTGGTTCTTCATCTCGGCTTCGACCCTCTCCTTCACCTCTTCAGCTACCGTTCCATCCTCTCTGATGTTGTCCGTCAGATAAGCGGATCCGATGTTCGATGTCATGATGACGATAGTGTTCTTGAAGTCGACCGTCCTGCCCTGGTTGTCTGTCAGTCTGCCGTCGTCGAGCAGCTGGAGCAGGATGTTGAATACATCCGGGTGGGCCTTTTCGATCTC
>CAMNNG010000110.1 GCA_946545145.1 uncultured Bacillota bacterium | reverse complement strand
ACGTGCCTCGCTTCATCAGTATGCCGCCTTCCCATCAGCCTCGCGACCAGGCTTCCTCCGCCGACTCCGAACAGGTTCGCCATCGCGACGTTCATCATCGTCAGCGCGAGCGCTACCGTCGTAGCAGCGACCATATATGAATTGCCGGTCCGCCCAATGAAAAAAGCGTCTACCATATTGTAGACGAGGTTCACTATCTGGCTGATTATAGTCGGGACCGCCATCGTTGCCAGAGCTTTTGGCACGGGCATGGTCTCGAACAGTTCTGTTTTGTCCGTCTTTGACGTGTTGTCTGTTTTTCTCATCCGCTGTTTTCTGCCTTATTCCTTTCTGATATCCTTACTTGTTTTATACCTCCTGCCGTAAAATGTCCACCATTGTTTTTTCTTTGACGAAAGAACTTTTTTCCACATATGGTGCGCAGGATATGATATAGTCTGAAAATATGGGAAGAAAAGCAGTACAAAGCGTAAGCAGACGCGGCATCGCGATAGCTTTCACATGCTATCTTGTCTGGGGACTCCTGCCTATCTTCTGGAAGCTGATAGAAGAGATATCCCCGTTCGAGATCATTTCGCACCGGATCATCTGGTGCTTCGTTTCGGTGATGCTGATCTGCCTGCTTACAAAGCAGGACCTGCTCTCACTCTACCGCGACAGGCGGGCATGGAGGTTCCTCGCTCCCGCCGCGGCTATAATAACGGCGAACTGGTCGGTATATATCTATGCTGTCAGTCAGTACCACGTCATCGAAACGGCCATCGGCTACTACATCAATCCGCTGATCACCATACTGCTCGGACTGATCATCTTCCGTGAAAGGATGACTCCTCTCCAGTGGACGGCCGTCGGGCTGTGCACTGCAGGCGTCGTCTCGTTCACAGCCGGCTACGGACAGTTCCCATGGATCTCGATATTCCTCGCATCGACTTTTGGAGTGTACGGCGCAATAAAAAAGAAAGCCGGCTACCCGGCTATCCCTGCTATAGCTTTTGAAAATACTCTGATGGTCGGTCCCGCTGTCGTCTTCGCGATATGGCTCGCCGTGCATACGGGCACGCGCGCCTTTGCGGCTGATCTCGGGACGGGCCACGGCATCTATCTTACAGTCATGCTTGTTATAGCCGGCATCCTCACTGCGCTCCCGCTTACTCTTTTCTCGACGGCAGCGAACATGATCCCGCTGTCCTTCCTCGGATTCATACAGTTCTTCAGCCCGACTCTATCGCTCCTGACGGGGGTCTTTCTGTACGGTGAAGCCTTCACTGCGGCTCACAAACTCTGCCTCGGATTCATATGGGCGGGGCTCATCCTCGTAAGCATCGACACCGTGAGAAGCGAGAGAAAGCAGGCGGCTGAGTCATCAGGCGCCTAAAGTAGCGATTTGACGTGCACGTTGCTTTTGAGTTTTTCGGCCAGCAGCTCTTCAAAGAGCGCCAGAGCATCGCTCTGCTGGTCGACGTTTTTTATGAGATGCATAGTCCTGTGCGGCATGTCATTTCTGATCTTCCGGCTCTCGAAGGCCGGGTCCTCAAGGAATTTGTCCGCCGATGAAGCGGGGACGATCGTCCATACATCCTTTCCCAGCTCTTTCATCATCAGCGCGGTCTGCTCGACGAGGTCGCACTCTATCAGGGGCTGGCCCTGCATGCGGAACCAGCTGTCGAACCATACGATGAACTCCGAAGAATACGGCGAGTATACGCAGTTGCTTACTGAAAGGTCTCTGAGGTCAAGGACTTCAGGATAATCCGAACCGCTGCGGCATATCAGCTTCATCTCTTCCCTGTAGATGGGCTCGGCGATGACGCTCTTGTAGTAGTAGTTGATCCCAACCAGCGCAGCGTCGAGCTTCCTGTCCGCCACGCGTCTGTAACACTCTCTGTATGTATTCGTCTGGACCCTGAGAAAAACGTCGGGGCGTCTGCGTTTGAACTCCGCATAGACTTCGTTGAGAACGTGGAGGTTCGGTCCGTCCGAGGAAGCGATCCTCAGCGTCTCTCCCTCTGTTCTCTCCTTCATGTTCTTCATATTGTCTATGGTGTCGACGAACCTTTCGGCAAACGGAACGAAAGCATGACCGCTCTCCGTGAGCCGCGCCTGGCGTACGCCTCGCTTCCTTTCAACCAGTTTCCTGTCCAGCTCATCTTCGAGCTGAACCAGTCTCTTGCCCAATGCGGGCTGTGAAATATTGATCTGTCTTGCGGCCTCTGAAAGAGACCCGAACCTCGCTACCGCGAGGAATGCTTCTATTTCTTCCCTGGTCATCTCTTCTGCCTTTCCTTCTGTTGTCTAACCATCCTCAATATGTAACCTTCTTTTTTATTATACAAAGAATATATTCACTATTCAATGATTTGTTTTAGCGTTATACTTTTCACAGAACGATCGTCGGCAGACTATGGGTCTGCCAACCAAACACTCACGAAAGGATATAAAAATGAAATACGATTTTGACCAGATCATTGACCGTAACAACACTAACGCTCTTAAGAGAGACGGATGGCGCGAGTACATCTTCCACGCTGGTCCTGACAAAAAATTCGCATTCGCAGATGACGAATTCATTCACATGTGGGTCGCTGACATGGAGTTCAGATGCGCAGACGAGATCATCGATGCCATCCACAAACGCGTAGACCACGGCATCTTCGGATACACGACAGTTTACAATGATGATTATCCGAACGCTTTCGCCGCATGGTGCAAGAGAAGATACGACTGGGAATTCAACAAGGAAGACCTCTGCTACTCGCCGGGCATCATCCCTGCTCTTTACGAGCTCGTCGGTGACATCTGCGAGAACGACGACGACAAGGTCCTCTTCCAGACACCGTCCTACGGCTTCTTCAAGCACGCCAGCACATACAACGGCAAAGAGATGGTATTCAACAAGATGAAGTGGAACGACGGTCTTTGGGAAATGGACTTCGACGATCTGGCTGAGAAGGCTGCTGACCCGAAGGTAAAGGTCCTCGTATTCTGCAACCCGCAGAACCCGACAGGCCGCGTATGGACTGAAGAAGAACTGAAGAAGGTCGCTGAGATCGTAGAGAAGAACGACCTCTACATCATCTCCGACGAGATCCACTGCGACATGAGAAGATCCGGCGTAGGCCACATCCCGATGGGCAAGATCATGAAGGACTATCCGAAACTCGTAACGAGCATGTCGGCCAGCAAGTGCTTCAACATGGCAGGCCTCCAGCTTTCGAACATCATCATCAGAGATCCCAAGCTCCGTCAGAAGTTCATCGACGGCGACAAGCTCGTAGGATTCCTCAACCCGATCTCGATCACAGCTATGCAGGCTGCTTACGAGCACGGCGAAGACTGGCTGAACCAGATGAACGACTACGTAGAAGAAAACTTCAAGTACATCAAGAAGTTCTTCGACGAGAAGCTTCCGGAAGTCAAGTTCGAGATCCCTGATTCGACATACCTCGCATGGGTCAACTTCGGCAAAGTGCTGCCTGAAGGAACTGATGTCAATGACTTCTTCGCAAACAAGGCAGGAGTCCTCATCGAGGGAGACGACGCACTCTTCGTTGATAACGCCAAAGGCTTCGTAAGACTGAACCTGGCTATGCCGAAATCACAGATCGAAATAGCTATGGACCGCATGTACGATGCTATCGAAGCTGCAGGCGGCAGAAAATAATATACCCCGCAATTTGACACAACAGGAAAAGGCCTGATTGATGGATATCCGGCAGTAGATGATCGTTCTCTGCCGGATATCTTAAAAAGTACGATCTTGATAAGGAAAGGAGATCAGACCATGTTCGGAATCGAAAAAGTAAAGATACTCGACGGCCCTACGCCGCTCGAATACCTCCCGCGCATATCCGAAGAGCTCGGCGTGAACTTTTACATCAAGCGTGACGATCTGACGCCTCTGGCTGCCGGCGGCAACAAACTGCGCAAGCTTGAATATGCAGTAAAAGAAGCGTTGGATCAGGGCGCCACCATGCTGCTTACCGTAGGCGGAGTCCAGACGAACCACGGAAGACTGACTGCAGCTGCAGCCGCGAAGTTCGGCCTCAAGTGCGCGATCGTGACGGCCGGAACATACCCCGGCGAAGTGTCTGCGAATCTCCTGCTCGACCGCATCCTCGGAGCCGATGTCATCATCGAAAGCGGCGGGATCACAGTCGACTTCGACGAGATCGCAAAGAAATACATCGAAAAATACGAAGCCGAAGGCGAGAAGGTCTACTACATCACCGTCGGCGGATCTGATATAACCGGCACCCTCGGATACATGGAGTGCGCCGTCGAGCTGACGGAGCAGGCAAAAGAGCTCGGCATCGAGAATGGCCGCGTCATCACGACGTCCGGCAGCCTCGGGACCTACACCGGTCTTTACTGCGGGCTCAGAGCTTTCGACTCGCCGCTCAGTCTGACCGGCATCGCCATCATGCCCTACGGGGAAGCGAACAAAAGACGGGCCGAGGAGCTCATCAAAGGCGCAGGCGAAA
>CAMNNG010000109.1 GCA_946545145.1 uncultured Bacillota bacterium | reverse complement strand
TTTTCCTGCAAGGGGAGACATATGTCTCCCTGTGGCTGAAAAGGCGGATATTGAGAGAAAAAGCCCTTTAATCATCAGAGTTCTTCAAGTATAATGAAGCGGTGGAAATAAAATTTGACCTGAAAGAGACACAAACGAATATACTTGAGAAATATCCCGAGTGGCGCGAGCTTATGAGCCTCGTTGAATTCAAGAACATCCCCGAGGTGAACCCGGCAGGATGCAGCGACAACATCGTATACTACAACCGTCGCAGAATGAGGCAGTACCCGTCAGCTGTTCAGGAGTTTTTCATTGCCCAGCAGCTTATGCACATACAGCTCTCCCACCAGGCGCGCGGAAGGCACCGCGACCCTGAGCTTTGGGAAGCGGCGTGCATAGCTGTCGTCAACGAGCTTCTCATAGCCGACGGTTTCGAGCCGCCGGCAAATGTCATGCGTCTTGAGGGCGCAAAGGGCGCGAGCGCTGAGGAGATGTACCAGATCCTCAAGGACAAGGCTGAAGAGGAAAAGCCCGAATGGGAAGAGGAAGAGCAGCCCGAAGAATCGGACCGCCCGTTCATGCCCGAAAAGGACGACTCGAGCAAGCAGGCAGGAAATCTGCAGGGCGCTCAGGAAAGAGACATCGAGGACCCGGGCCTCGCTCAGGCGGTAGCTGGTCTTTCGGATCTCATCGAGCCGAGCCTCCAGCTGGACTACGACTGGTTCCCGGCTGACAGGATCAGGAACGGCATGCTCCTGGAGCAGTTCAAACCGTACCCTGTGCCGCACGCTGAGATCCTGCTCGATACGAGCGCGTCGATCGACGAAGACCTTCTGAGGGCGTTCGTTCGCGGAGTCAAGGACCTTCTGAGGGAGGACGCCGTCGTCAGGGTAGGATGCTTCGACACCGAGTTCTACGGCTTCCAGGAGATCCACTCGGAAAAGGATATTTCCACGCTCGAGATACGCGGCGCAGGCGGTACGAATTTCGAGACAGCCGTCAGAGCCTTCACAGGCGACGCCGAAACGAAGATCATATTCACGGACGGATACGCGGAGATGCCCAGAACGAGGTGCGACGCTATCTGGCTCGTATACAGTGATATGCCGGTGCATCCGCCCGGCGGACAAGTTATATATGTAAAGAAACCTGAGGAGTTGGAAGAACATGAAATCGATTTTCTTATCACATAAGCAGCTGTTCGAGAATCCGCTTCCGCTGTTCCGCATGATAGGACCGACGGCGCAGGCAAGCGACCTCGTCCTTCTGACGGCGCCGGACGACGGCTTCACGCTCAGCGACGACAACGTCAACTACTACCTTTCTGGAGAGGACTGCGCCGACAGGCTGGGCCGCGACCAGAAGTGCGACGTCTGCGCTGTAAGACCGGCTATACTTCTTGAGCCGGGCGATGAGAAGCTGCTTACTAACATCAGAGAGGCGAGCGACATCGTGACGGGCGAGCTCGGATCGTATCCGTCGGTCATCCTCGAGTCGTCGATGCGCGACATGGCTGAAAAGCAGTACAAAGAGGGAACGCTGAAGAAGACGGGAGCGAGCTACACGATCGCGGGAGAGAAGAGAGAAGTTTACAGGCTCGGCGCCAAGCAGATCGTCAGGGTCCCCGTTACGGAAGACGCTGTGACAGGCTACGTCCAGCTCTCTGACGGCAGCGCGATGAACGTCGGCGATGAGGTCTTCCTCGAGATCAGGCCGATGCGCTGGTACTACGATGAAGCGAACAAACTCCTCGTCAGCGGCAAGGCGATGTTCGCGGGTCTTTCGAGAGAAGAAGCGAACGCTTACCTCAAAGAATCGTTCCTGGAGGAACTGTTGGCAGAGGATGATTCAGAACTTTCGCTAGGACAGGCAGGGACTTCATATCATATAGCTGAGCACGATGAGCTCGAGATGATCAGCGCCTTCGTCAAGGCCGACATCCCGGTATTCATCCACGGTCTCGCCGGCGACGGAAAGAGCGACCGTGTCAAGGAGATCGACCCGGACGTTCTGGACATCGAGCTCGTTAACGAGACGCCGGAGACGATCAACGGAAGAGCGATATACAACGAAACGAACGACGAGATCATAGACATCAAGCCGGTATGGCTGGTGAAACTGGAGCGTCTCTGCGAAGACGGAGAGCTGCACATCCTGTTCTTCGACGAGCTGACGAACGCCACGAAGCAGACTCAGTCAGTCATCTTCAAGATAGTGCTTGAGCGTTTCGTCAACAACCGCTGGCCGCTTCCTCCGAACGCGCGCATAGTCGCTGCAGGAAACGACAGAGCTGAGTCCAGCGTAGCGCACGACCTCGCTGAGCCGCTGTTCGGCAGGTTCGCTCACATATACATCAAGACTACGGTCGAGAACTGGATGCCGTGGGCAGTAAGCAGGAGGATCAACCCGTATGTCATGGAGTTCCTCGCGAACAACGACCTCTATCTCAGGACGACGTTCACGGGCACCGAAGGCTACGCCGATCCGAGAAGATGGGAGATGGCATCGCGCATACTCGACAGTTCGGGCAACGACTTTGCGCTCCTCGAGCCGATCGTCGGCAGAGAGACGGCGCAGGCGTTCATCCGCTTCTTCCGCGCTCAGGAAGAGATGGCCGACCTTGCGAAGTACACGGATGAGGAGCTTACTCATCTGACGGTAGCGAGAAAATATCAGATCGCGCAGCAGTGCCTCTACGCTGCGGAAGCCAAGCCGAAAGAGGCACGCGAACTGGTCGAACGTCTCGGCGCGGAGTTCGCTGCATGGTTCGAATATGTACTTGAAAGAAAAACTGAAGGAACGTCAAAGACACTTTGATTACAGACCTGAACAATCCGGCGGCACCTGTGGGCGCCGCCTTTGGTTTTTAGAATATATTGGGTTTAGGATATTGGGCTGCTTGAGGTAAGCAGCAGGTAAATGGTTGGGAGAATGGTCGATATGAGAAGAAAGTGTATGGATAAGCGGGCTGCATCCAGGCTCGCGGCAGCGTTGCTGGCGCTGGTCATGGTGTTTGTTATGGCGCTTGCGATGATGCCGCAGCAGTCACTGGCCGCCGTGACGTATCTTCCGGATGTGTCCGCGGAAATGTCAAAGCCTGCTTACTGGTCGGGCAAGATGGACGATCCGGAAAAGACCCTCGTCAGCATGGCAAGGGTCCAGGAGATCAACGACGCGATAGCAGCCGCCCCGGGAACGGGTACGGGGGATCTTGCAACTTTTTCGCAGACTGAATTCGATTCCGAAGCAGCGGCGCAGGCTCTGTACAACAGCGCGGTATCGGACGCGCAGTACTTTTTCGGTTCCCCGAACTACGCGAGGTACGACGGATACGGAAACGGTTACTCCACCTGGGATGCGGCATGGGAAGGCATGTACAAAGCGATGGCGGAGAACTGCATAGATGATGAAGCATCCGGGATGAAGCCGGTGCAGTACGCGATATGCACGAAGAGGACGAACGTTCTGAGCTTTCCGTCGACGGAGAAGATACTTGACGATCCTGCCGACCCCGACTTCGACTATCAGTATCAGACCGCGATCCGCGTCGGAGAGCCCGTCATTATCAAGGCGAGATCGAAGGATCACAGATTCTATTCTGCGGTGACGACCTGCACATCGGGCTGGATACCGGCCGAGGACATAGCCATCTGCGCAGACAGGGACGAGTGGCTGGATGCGTGGAAGTTCGCCGGCTCCGAAACCCTCGTCGTATATGACGACAAGGTATTCACGGAGGATTCGAACACCTCGCCCGAAACAGCCAACGTGAAACTTCCTATGGGGACATGTCTGAAGCTCGCCTCGGAATCAGAATGGTCGGGTCTCATCACCAACCGCTCTGCCCACAACAACCATGTAGTGTGGCTGCCCATCAGGAACGCTGAGGGGAAATATGAGAAGAAGCTGGCTCTCGTTGCAGAGCATCTCAAAGTAAGCGAAGGCTTCCTGCCGCTTACTCACGCCAACGTGGCCATGGTCGCCCTGAACTGGCTTGGCAACTGCTACGGCTGGGGCGGGATGCTCGGATCGGAGGACTGCTCCGGATATGTGCGCGACGTCTACAAATGCTTCGGCCTGGAGCTTGCGAGGAACACGACGCAGCAGGGAAAGCAGCCCGTGAAAAAGTTCGATCTCAGCGGACTTTCGGCGCAGGAAAAAGCAGAGATCATAAAGAAGATGCCCGTCGGCTCGGTCCTGATATTCCCGGGCCACGAGATGATCTATCTGGGCTGTGAAGGCGACAAGCTTTACGTCATCAGTTCGGTCAGCAAGGTCGCTGTGGACGGCAGCGCGAAGAGGATCAGAAACACTGTCATCAACACTCTTGATATCGGTCGGACGAACGGACACACATGGCTCGAGGATATGACGATCGCAGAGATACCTTACAGAGACCCGTCGTACGTGATACCCGAAAAGCCGGAGTCCGAAGAGCCTGAGCAGCCTGAAGAAATAGCAGTTCCGGGAAAGACGACCGTAAACGCGTCGGTGAACCTGAACAACATGACGGTGAAGCTTTCGTGGAAAGCAGCGAAGGACGCGACCGGATACGAAGTCGCTTACAGGAAGGC
>CAMNNG010000108.1 GCA_946545145.1 uncultured Bacillota bacterium | reverse complement strand
AAAGCAATGCGGGCTGACCTTGTTACGCTTTACGGACTGTATAGCGAGAGAAAGTTGATCTTCGGCTCTGAATGGTATGACTCGCCCGCTTTGATACGTGGTGCATACGGAAGACCCTTATCTGGTGCCGACCTTTTAGAACATCTTCACAGATTCCAGAAAGAGAACGGGCTCAGACAGTTAACCCTTCATCAGCTGAGGCACACGCATATATCTGCGATGGTCCGCCTCGGACTCGATGGAAAGACGATCCAAGAACATGCGGGTCACTCTACCCTTAGTACAACATATAACATTTACAGTCATGTATTTGAGGAAGAGGGAGATCAGGTCGCTGAGAAAGTATACCGCTCAATGAAGTGATTTTTTGCCGTCCGTTTTGCCGTCCATAGCCACGAAAAGAGAAATGATGAGAGGTAAAGAGAGAAAAGAGCCAAACCCTTAAATCGTTGGAATTTCAACGAATCTCGCTTATTTAGGTAAAGAGAGATAAAGAGAGAAAAAGCGGGTATTTTGGTTCGAATCCCTCATGGCTCACCAATTTTTATTTTTTGGCATTTTCGCCCTTCTTTTTTTAGAAGAACGATATCTGATCCGACTCCGGCATTCCCTCGAGAACGCCGTGTTTTCTCAGCGATTCTATAGCGCTCTTGTTGGTCTTTCCTCTGACCTGAAGGTCTTCTACAGTCTCGTAAGGTCTGACCTCGCGCTGCTCCTCTATCATCTTTCCGACCGAAGCTCCGACGTTTTCAAGCGCGCAGAGCGGGACTCTGACTTTGCCGTCATCTATCGTGAACTTCAGGGCTTTCGATTCAGTAAGCGAAGGCGGACAGAACGAATATCCTCTCGCCAGCATCTCGTAGACGATCTCGTCGACGATGAGTTCCTGCTTTTCCTTGTCGGAGACTTCATCGTCGCTGCGTCCGTTGATGCTGTTCATCCTCGCCTCGACCGCGTAAATGCCCTGCGAAGCGACGTCCCAGTTGAAGTCGCTGATCTTCGATGTCAGATATGCCGCGTAGAAAGCCTGCGGATAGTAGACTTTGAAGTAAGCTATCCTGTAGGACATCATAACGTAGGCGACAGCGTGGGCTCTAGGGAACATGTATTTGATGAGCTTGCACGACTCGATATACCATGCCGGTATATTGTATTCGTTCATCTCCTCTTCCTGCTCTTCTGTGAGGCTCTTGCCCTTTCTGACCCTTTCCATGATCTTGAACGAGTCAGACGCGGGAAGCTGCATATGTATGAGGTAGCGCATGATGTCGTCACGCGTGCAGATTACCTCGTCGATGGTGGCGACGCCCTCTCTGATGAACCTCTGGGCATTGTTCAGCCATACGTCCGTTCCGTGCGAAAGACCCGCGATCTGGACGAGGTCGGCGAACTTCGTCGGCTTGATATCGTCGAGCATCTGGCGGACGAAGCTAGTTCCAAACTCCGGTATGCCGTAGCTTCCGTGCTTGAAGAGGTAGTTGTCTACCTTTATGTCGAGAGCATCCGTGCTGTTGAAGATGCTGTTGACCTTTTCGTCTTTGAGCGGGACCTTAGTCGCGTCTACTCCCGTAAGTTCTGTCAGAGCCCTTATAAGCGACGGACCGTCGTGGCCGAGTATGTCGAGCTTCAGGAGGTTCTCGTCGATCGAGTGGTAATCGAAATGCGTCGTAGTGATATCCGACGTCGTATCGTTCGCAGGTCTCTGGACCGGCGTGAATTCATATATCTCATGTCCCTTCGGCAGGATGACTATTCCGCCCGGATGCTGGCCTGTCGTCCTCTTGACTCCGACGCACTTCTGAGCGTACCAGTCGAGGTCGAGAGACGTAGGCCTCTTTCCTATCTTCTCGAAATATTTCATCGCAAAACCGCGGGCCGTCTTGAGCTTGATAGCTCCTATCGTTCCTGCCTTGAAGATATTTTCTTCACCGAACATCTCAGCTACGAAGCGGTGAGCCGTGTGCTGGTACTCGCCGGCGAAGTTGAGGTCGATATCAGGCTCCTTGTCGCCGTCGAAGCCGAGGAAGGTCTCGAACGGGATATTGTGGCCGTCCTGGTCCATCTTCGTTCCGCACTCCGGGCACATCTTCTCCGGCATGTCGACGCCGCAGCTGTAGAGCTCTTCATCGCCCCACTCAAGATGCTTGCACTTCGGGCATACATAGTGCGCAGGAAGCGGATTTACCTCCGTTATCCCCGACATCGTTGCAGCGAACGATGATCCTACAGATCCCCTGGATCCTACTACGTAACCGTCCGACATGGACTTTTCAACCAGCATCTGAGCCGAGACGTACATTACGGCGTAGCCGTTTCCGATGATCGAGTCGAGCTCTTTGTCGAGTCTCTCTCTGATCGGCGCCGGAAGCGGCGTTCCGTACTTCTCAGCGGCATTCTTTTCACATGTATCTCTTAGAATATTGACCGAATTCGGGATATCAGGCGGGAATTTGCCCTTCGCTATAGGACTGACATCCTCGATCATATCGGCTATCATATTCGTGTTCTTTATGACGACTTCATATGCTTTTTCTTCGCCCAGATATGCGAATTCGTCGAGCATCTCCTGCGTCGTTCTGAAGAACAGGCCGCTTTCCTGATCGATATCGTCATAGTTCTGACCGGCCTGGAGCACCTTCCTGTATACATCATCCGTGCTCTCGAGATAGTGCGAGTCGCATGTGGCGCAGACCGGCTTTCCGATCCTCTCTCCTATCTCGATGATCTTCCTGTTGAGATCCCTCAGCCCCTCTTCGTTCGGTATCCTTCCGTTCCTTACGAGGAACATGTTGTTGATGATCGGCTGTATCTCAAGGTAGTCGTAGAACGATGCGATCTCATCGAGCCTCTCATCGCTCTCTCCAGCCAGCATCGCCTCGAACAGCTCTCCCGCTACGCAGGCGGAACCGAGGATGATGCCCTCTCTGTTCTCCTGGATGACAGACCTGGGGAGTCTCGGCTTTTTGTGGAAATATTTTATATGCGAAAGCGAGACGAGCTTGTAAAGGTTCTTTATGCCCGTCTGGTTTTTTGCAAGAAGTATAATATGGTTCGTCCTGGGCTTTTTGTGGTCGATCGTCCCGTTCTCGTCTTCGAAGAGATAACCTTCCTCGCCGTAGATGACCTTGATATCCGATCCCTTTGATGCTTTGTAAGCATCCGGGAAAGCCTGGACTACACCGTGGTCAGTGACAGCGACGGCCTTATGTCCCCATCCTGCCGCGAGCTTGACCATCTTGCCCGGATCCGAAAGACCATCAAGAGCGCTCATGTTCGTATGGGCGTGGAGCTCGACTCTCTTTTCTGGGCATTCGTCTTTCCGCTTCGCTTTTTCTACGATCTCTATATCCGAAGCCATGACTGTGACGGCGTGGGAATAATCGTCCCACTGCGCCTTTCCCTTGACGCGCACGTAGATCCCGGGGCTGAATGACTCCTCGATGACCTCCCATGCGTTGCTCTTGATGAAGGTCTTGCACATTATGGTCGCCGTGTCGTCGGCTATCGGGAAGAGAACGAGCTTGCTGTCGTTCTTCGTATTTCTGGTGTCGATGCCGAAGACTTCGCCTTCGATGATGACCGTGCCGGACTCATCAGTAAGCGAAGAGATCTGCACCGTTTCACCTTTGATGTGAGATCCCTTCAGAAGGACTCCGTCGAAGTTCACGCTCTTTCCTGGATTTCCTCCGCCCGAAGGAGCAGTCCTGATGCGCTCGGGAACATATTCTTCGACTCTCTTTTTCGCGTTTTCTTCACTTGCCTTATACTGATCCTCGTCATGGACGAATCTTACGTCCATATCGAAACCCAGGTTTTCTCTGATCTTGGAAGTAAAGACCGGAGCCAGCTCTTCATTAAGAGCGTCTGCCGCCGTCTTTCCGACGACTTTGAGATCGAGGTAGTTTTCCCCTATCACGATATCGTCGCTTCTCAGAGAATTGAGCAGGCCTCCGGCCTGCGACTCATATTCCTTGGCGACGTGAGGAAGGAAAGCCATGATGGCTTCCTTTTTCGGCTGCTTTATATCACTGAACTCAAAATGATACTCGACATCCTCTATGACCGGAACTTCGCTCCTGAGCATTTCTGCAGCCTCTGAAAGAGCGCTGTAAGGAAGAACGAAGTCGAGGTCGACATCGAGCATCAGCGTCATTGTATGCGGGTCTATCTCTGCAGAAGTGACGTTGCAGGAATAGCCCTCTTTCTTATATTTATCAAAAAGATCCATAAGTCTCCTTATCCACTATCATTCGGCTTCGCGCGCCATTTTGACGAGCTGCGGAAGTATGTCGCTCTCAGCGACCGTCATAACGGGCTCGCCCTTTCTGAAGATGACCCCCTTGCCTTTTCCGCAGGCCACGCCGAAGTCTGCTTCTCTGGCCTCACCGGGGCCGTTTACTACGCATCCCATGACTGCGACCTTAAGGGGCCTTCTGCCTGCTTCCTTTCTCTGCTTTCCGATAACAGAAAGCTCTCTTTCGACCTTTCCGGCGATGCTTACAAGATCGACCATCGTCCTGCCGCACGTCGGGCATGATACCATCTCGATCGGCGGCTCGTAGAGTCCGCATGCCGAAAGAATCTTTTCAGAAGCGTAGCCTTCCTCGAC
>CAMNNG010000107.1 GCA_946545145.1 uncultured Bacillota bacterium | reverse complement strand
TCGCCTTCGATCCTGTTGCCGCGGCCGTGATCCTTTGCGGATCCTCTGACATATCCCATCGGCAGGCCGAGTATGTCGGCGCAGATCGCCGCATGGGCTATGCCGGCTGTAGCCGTACCCATCAGCACTTCGCAGTCAGGGAACTTTTCCGCTATTTCCTTTGCCATCGCCTTCTCCACGATATTCCTGACCTCAGGCGCCGTGAGGATCAGCCTGTTGTCACAGTAGATCGGGCTCTTGATGCCGCTCGCCCATGTGAACGGCTCGTCCGGTCTGAGGAAAACTGCCTTTATTTCCATCAATTTTTCTGCAATCAGTTTCTTATCCATTGTCTTCCTCCGTGGTTTCTCTGTTCAGTTTTTCTTATTGATCATCCAATTTTTCCTAACTTATATTTTAACACAAACAGCCATGCTATTTGTACCGCATTTTAAAGAAGAGCACCCCGGTCCTTCTCTGGACCCTCTGGGTGCTCTTGATAATTCACTGTCCAAGAAATTCTTTTTTTGCTCTTTTGTAAGCAGCCACGGGATCGGGAGCCTTGGTTATCGGCCTTCCCATGACGATGTAGTCGGAGCCGCCTTTCGCAGCGTCCGCCGGCGTCGTGATCCTCGACTGGTCGCAGATCATCGCGCCGCCGAATCTGATCCCCGGCGTTACCGTAAAGAAGTCGTCACCGCACGCCTTCTTGACGATGCCGGCCTCGAGCGGCGAGCATACGACGCCCTGAAGACCTGCTTCCTTAGCGAGCTTCGCATAGGAAGCGACCACGTCCTCTATATCTCCGGGGATAAGGATCTCTTCGTTCATCCTCTTCTGATCCGTGCTGGTAAGCTGGGTAACAGCGAGAAGCATCGCCTCTCCGCCTTTGGATCTGAGTCCTTCCAGCGCCCACTCCATCATCATCTTCGTTCCAGCCGCGTGGACGTTCGTCATGTCGACGTCAAGGCCGGCGAGGACCGCCATCGCGCTCTTCACGGTGTTCGGTATGTCGTGGAGCTTGAGGTCGAGGAAGATCCTGTGCCCTCTTTTCTTTATCTCTCTTACGATGTCGGGGCCTTCTGAGTAGAAGAGCTCCATCCCGATCTTCACGAACGGCTTTTCATCCGTGAAGAGATCGAGAAACTCGAGAGTATCTTTGCCGGTCGGAAAATCCAGCGCTATTATCACATCTTTTGCCATTGGCTGTTTCCTTTCGATCATTTGAATGCTTCTGTAACGTATCCCGCGGGCAGCATTTTACGCGATGCCGCGTATCTCATCCAGGCTCTCTATGCCGAGTTCTTCCATCCTTGCGGGAAGTTCGTCCACGAGCCTTATGCACGTCCACGGATCGACGAGGTTCGCCGCTCCGATCTGTACTGCGCTCGCTCCGGCCATCACCATCTCGATGATGTCGTCGGCCGTACTGATGCCGCCCATGCCGATTATCGGCAGATCAACGGCATGTCTTACCTGGTCGACCATCCTCAGCGCCACGGGGAAGATCCCCGGGCCGGAGTATCCGCCGTATCTGTTGGCGAGCACCGGCTTTCTTCTCTTGATATCTATCCTCATCCCGAGAAGCGTATTGATGAGGCTGATGCCGTCGGCTCCTGCCGCCTCGCAGCCCTTCGCCATATCGGCTATATCCGTAACGTTCGGTGAAAGCTTGACGAAGACGGGCTTTTTCGTTGCCTTTCTGACAGCCGCCGTTATCTTTTCGGTCTCCTTCCTGTCGCTCGCGAAATTCACGCCGCCTGCGTGTACGTTCGGGCAGCTGACGTTGACCTCTATTATCCCTACGGCCGGCTCACTGTCCATGGCCTCTGCGAGGCGCACGAACTCTTCCTCCGAAAAGCCGCTGATATTAGCGATCAGGGGTTTCGGGAAGATCTTCGCAAGCTCAGGTATCTCCTCTGCAAGAACTGCATCGACGCCCGGATTCTGGAGCCCTACGGCGTTCAGCATCCCCGCCTTGCAGTCGGCTATCCTCGGCTGCGCGTTTCCTGTCCTCGGCTCGACCGTCGTCCCCTTGAACGAGATCGATCCCAGCTTCGATATGTCGTAAAGCTCTGAGAACTCTTTTCCGAAGCCGAACGTGCCGCTTGCCGGTATTATAGGATTGTCGAGCACCACTCCCGCGAGGGAAACTTTCGTATCTACCATATTATGTCCTCCTGCATGAATATCGGGCCTTCCTTGCAGACCCTCTGCGGTCCCTTCTTCGTCTCGATCGTGCAGCCCATGCAGGCTCCGAAGCCGCATGCCATCCTGCCGCCCAGGTCGAACTGGCCGTCCTGGGTGATCTCGCTTACTGCCTTCATCATCGGGTCAGGTCCGCACACGCAGACGTACGCAAGATCGTTCTTTCCCTCTTCTTTCAGAAGCTTCATCGCGTCCACGACGGTGCCCTTCACTCCGACGCTTCCGTCCATCGTCGCGATCGTAAGATCGCAGCCTACGGCCCTGAACTCGTCGGCGAAGAAGATCTCGTCCTCGCGGTTGAAGCCTATGACGACGTGCGGGGCCTTTCCGGCCTCAGTAAGCATCTTCGAAAGCTTGTAGATCGGCATCGCTCCTGCTCCGCCTCCTGTCAGTATCGCGTTGTCCGGGATAGCGTCTATATCAAAGCCGTTTCCCAGCGGGCAGAGGCAGCTTATCGTCTCGCCCGGCTCCATCGCGGCCATCTTCGCCGTTCCGTCGCCGACGATCTTGTAGATGATCTCGATGCCTTCGTCATCGTAGTTCGCGATCGACATCGGTCTTCTGAGGTAGAGGCCGTCTATCTTTATGTTGACGAACTGGCCCGGACCTTTGATCTGCGATGTGTCGCCCTTGATCCTCATGAGGTAAGTCCCTCTGCAGAGGAGCTCATTTCTTTCTATCGTGAAAAGTTCATCTTTCATATACTATATTTCCTTCAGTCATTGTCATAATGACCCTGCCGCTGACCTTCATCCCTTCGAATGGAGTCGAGCGTCCTTTGCTCTTCCAGCCTGACGGGTCTATCGTAAATACATCCTCAAGATCGACTACGGCAAGGTCGGCCGCGCCGCCCTCCTTCAGCTCTCCGCCGGGAAGTCCGAACCTCTTTGCGGGGTTAGTGCTCATCAGCTGCACCAGTCTGTCGACCGGGATGACGCCGCCCTCTACAAGAGAAGTGTACATCACAGGGAATGCCGCCTCAAGACCGAGTATTCCGTTGAGGCTTCCCTTGAAGCCCTTCGATTTTTCCTCGGCGCTGTGCGGAGCGTGGTCTGTTGCGATCATATCGAGAGTGCCGTCGGCCGCAGCTTCGAGAAGAGCTTCTCTGTCGGCAGCCGTCCTGATCGGCGGGTTCATCTTGAAGCGTCCGTCGTCAGGAAGATTCTCGTTCGAAAAGACCAGATAGTGCGGGGCCGTCTCGAAGGTGACGTCTATGCCCTGCTTTTTCGCCTCTCTGATGAGGCGGATCGACTCGGCCGAAGATACGTGGCATACGTGGTATGAAGCCCCTGTCTTCTGCGCGAGATCGAGGTCGCGGACTATCTGCATGTATTCGCTTCTCGGATCTTCAGGCGCGTAGTTCGTGTCCTCGCTGTGGGCAACGATCAGTTTTCCCAGCGCTTTCGCGCGCCTCATCGCTTCTTCCATCAGCGCACCGTCCTGCACTCCGACCCCGTCGTCGGAGAAAGCGCAGACATAAGGCGCCAGAGCTTCGAGATCGGCGACCTTCTTTCCGTCAGTGATCCTTCCGTACGGGATGACCCTGCTGTGCGCCCCTATGGACGATCCGAGTTTTTCTATAGCGGCAAGCTGCGGGCGAAGTCCGTCGAGATCGTACGGCGAGGGCGTGAGGTTCGGCATCGGAAGGACGGCTGAATATCCGCCTGCCGCCGCCGCGAGCGCTCCCGTCTGTATCGTCTCTTTGTACTCCGCACCCGGCTCTCTGAAATGGACATGGACGTCGATCAACCCCGGTATAACGAAAAAGTTATCGCAATGGATAACTTTTTCGGCTTTTTCTTTTATGTCGGGGCCAATGGCGACTATCCTGCCTTCATCCGTCACTACGTCAGCGGAAACGAATCCGTTACCGCAAAATACGCTAGCTCCGGTCAGCATTGTTCTCATTGGCATCTCCTTGTTTTTTTCTAATTACTCAGCATCTTCAGCGTCAGCCTCAGCGATCCTTGCAATCAGCTGACCGCTGTCTACCGACTCGCCTTCCTCGACGCAGAGCTCTTCGACTACGCCGCTCATCGTCGCGAGGATGTTCGTCTCCATCTTCATCGCTTCGATTACCGCGATCGGCTCGCCTTCTTCGACCTTCTGGCCTCTGCTTACAAGCAGCTTGACGATGCTTCCGGAGATATTGGCACCTACCTGAGTATCGTCGCCTTCGTCAGCGTACAGGATGATGTTCTCTGATCCGATGACTCCGGCCTTCTCGTCTCTGACGTTGATGACCATGCGTGCGCCGTTGAGTTCGAATACGCAGTCGACAGTACCGTCATTGTTGTGCTCCTTGACTTCGAGGAGTTTGATGACCCACTCTTTTCCTTCTTCGATCTTGACTTCGCATGTCTCGCCTTCAGCAAGTCCGTGGAAGAAGATGTCGGAACCCATCTTGCGGTAGTCGCCGTCCTTCTCGAGTTTGTCGAGGTAGTC
>CAMNNG010000106.1 GCA_946545145.1 uncultured Bacillota bacterium | reverse complement strand
CATCCGCATCCTATACATTATACAACATATCGCTTGATTTTGCTCACTATGAATATTCGATGCATACCGTGCATATTGCGTCCGGCCTCATTCGCGTGTCAAACCCGTATCCGGAGCCGAAAAATTGGGTGTTTTTGATTTTTTTGAGCCGATTTTCCTAAAATGTATGTGTGAGTAAGCGACCAGTAAGCGAAAAGCTGAAGATCCTCCCCCCACAGGAAGCTGAAAAGAACTGCATCTGCCCGCTTACTCCTGCATTGCCCTCGCATATACAGTTTCGCCCCGCCTCCAGGCAGTTATTTTATGCATGAATATACGGCGATATGCATAACCGTCATCTTCGCATTCACGCCTCCGGAAAAAATTGTGCATATGAGCATTTTTTTTGCAAAAACACCCAAAACAACCACTGCCAGACCAGCATCTACAGATACAGCACCTGATTCTGCCGCTGCCAGGCCAGCTGCTACATACCCGGACATACCCGGCACCAAACTCAATCATTGCAAGGCCCCTGCAAACCCTGACAGGCACCCAATCAACCCACGCAACCCCACCAGCAAAACAAAAAGAATAAATATCCAAAAAACCTCTTGCATTGTCACCACAGTAGTGTATAATAACTCTGAAATATAAATATTTATGCATAAAACATGCATGAGACATTAAAGCAAAAACGTGAATCTATCGGAGGTAAACAAATGGAAAAGAATCAAAAGGTCGTATTGGCTTACTCGGGCGGTCTGGACACTTCAGCCGTAATCCCCTGGCTCAAGGATGAGTATGACGCAGAGGTCATCGCTGTATGCTGCAACGCAGGTCAGAACGAAGACTTCGACTTCATCAAGGACAAGGCTATCAAGTCCGGCGCTTCGAAGTCGATGGTACTCGACATCCAGGAAGAGTTCATCACAGACTACATCTGGCCGACAGTAAAGGCCGGCGCTATCTATGAAGACTATCTGCTCGGAACATCGATGGCAAGACCGCTTATGGCTAAGAAGCTGGTCGAGGTAGCTCAGGACGAAGGCGCACAGGTCATCGTACACGGCTGCACAGGAAAAGGAAATGACCAGGTAAGATTCGAGTGCACGATCAACGCTCTGGATCCTTCCATCGAGACATTCGCTCCGTGGAGGCAGGACAACTGGCAGTTCAAGAGCCGTGAAGACCTCATCGAATATTCAAAGAGCAAGAACGTACCTATCGCGCAGACAGTAGAGAAGATCTACAGCCGCGATGAGAACATATGGCACATCAGCCACGAAGGCGGAAACCTGGAAGATCCGTGGAACGAGCACCTCGATGACATCCACGTTCTGTCCGTAACACCGGAGCAGGCTCCGGACAAACCGGAATACGTTGAGATCACATTCGAAAAAGGCATTCCGGTAGCTATCGACGGTGAGAACCTCGGACCCATCCAGCTCCTCAAAAAGCTGAACGAGCTCGGCTCAAGAAACGGCGTCGGCACGATCGACATCATCGAGAACCGTCTGGTCGGCATGAAGTCCCGCGGCGTTTACGAGACACCGGGAGGCACGATCCTCTACGCAGCTCATGACGCACTCGAAAAGCTGATCCTCGACCGCAACACGATGCACTTCAAGCAGACTGTAGCTCAGAGGTTCGCAGAGCTCTGCTACGACGGACTCTGGTTCACACCGCTGATGAAGGCCCTGATGGCATTCGTAGACTCCACTCAGGAAGAAGTTTCCGGCACAGTAAGGATGAAGCTCTACAAGGGCAGCGTCGTATGCGCAGGAAGCAAATCCGAAAACTCCCTCTTCAGCGAAGAGTTCGCTACATTCGGCGAGGACGAAGTATACAACCAGGCAGACGCTCAGGGATTCATCACACTGTGGTCGCTGCCGCTGAAGATCCGTGCAATGCTCAAGCTCAAGAAAGAAGGAGACAAGAATGAAGCTGTGGAAAGGAAGGTTTACAAAGTCAGCGAATAAGTCGACAGACGAATTCGGGGCAAGTATCACCTTCGACAAACGACTTTACAAAGAAGATATAACGGGCAGCCTCGCGCACGCGAAGATGCTCGCAAAGCAAGGCATAATCTCTCAGGAAGAAGCGGAGTCTATCTGCTCCGCTCTTCTCGAGATCATGGATGACATCGAAGCCGGCAAGGTCGAGTTCGACATCGCCAGCGAAGACATCCATATGAATATCGAGACTCTGCTGACGGAGAAGATCGGCGACGCAGGCAAGCGTCTGCATACCGCAAGAAGCAGGAACGACCAGGTCGCTCTCGACTTCAAGCTCTATGTCAAGGGCGAGATCGAAGAGATCGACGGGCTTCTCGCGAACCTGATCGACACGCTGCATGATCTGGCTGAAAAGAACCAGAAGACTGTCATGCCGGGATACACGCACCTTCAGAGGGCGCAGCCGGTAACGCTTGCTTATCACCTGATGGCTTATCATCAGATGTTCAGCCGCGACAGATCCCGTTTCGCAGACTGCCTCGCAAGAGCTGATGAGTGCCCTCTCGGCGCCGGAGCTCTGGCAGGAACATCATATAACACGGACAGGCAGTTCACTGCAGGTGAGCTCGGATTCGCAAGGGTCACAGTCAACGGTATGGACTCCGTATCGGACCGCGACTTCGCTCTCGAGTTCCTCTCCTGCGTATCGATCGCGATGATGCACCTTTCGAGGTTCTGCGAGGAGCTGATCCTCTGGAGCTCGAAGGAGTTCTCATTCATCGAGATGGACGATGCCTATGCGACAGGATCGAGCATCATGCCGCAGAAGAAGAACCCGGATATGGCGGAGCTGATCCGCGGAAAGACAGGCCGTGTCTACGGCGATATGATGAGCCTGTTCACGATCATGAAAGGACTTCCGCTTGCTTACAACAAAGACATGCAGGAAGACAAGCCGCCTGTATTCGACGCATCGGATACGCTCAAGGATTCGCTCAGCGTATTCACTGAGATGATATCGACGATGCAGGTGAAGACGGGCAATATGGCAGACGCAGCCAAATATGGTTACATGAACGCGACGGACTGCGCCGACTACCTCGTCGGCAAGGGCCTGCCGTTCCGTGAATGTCATGAGATAATCGGCCGCCTCGTGCTCCACTGCATCGAAAAGGGATGCGCGATCGAGGATCTTTCGATAGACGAACTCAAAGAATTCTCCGATAGATTCGAAGAGGACATATACGAAAAGATCAGCGTCGAAGCATGCATCGATGCGAAGGTCTCCGAAGGAGGCACGTCATTCGCAAGAGTGGCGGAGCAGCTGGAGAAGACGAAGTAAGCAGAGAGCGATCGCAGATAAAAAAAAGGACCGCAGCCGGCCGGCCGCGGTCCTTTTTTACGATCTATCCCTGCATAACATCAGCTATTTCACTTCCACCTTGAACGTCACCTTCTTCGTCAGAGCCTTGTAATTCGAATTACCGGCGGCTTTGACTTGTACCGTGACCTTGTAGGTTCCTTTTTTGGTCCCCTTCAACACTTTGACCTTTCCGGTCTTCTTCGCGATCGTTATCTTCTTGCTTCCCTTGACTTTCTTGAAGGTCAGAGTCCCCTGCTTCTTGCTGATCTTAAGGACCTTAGCGACCTTCAGCGTCTGGTTCTTTTTCTTTACTTTGGCTCTTTTTACGATAGCCGTTTTCCCCTTTACCGTCATCGGGTTGTTCGCCTTGTTGATCGTGAAATACAGCGTTTTCGTCCCATAGTAAAAGTCGCTTGTCATCTGGACCGTCGCCGATGCCTTGCCCGCGTTCGTGTTGTTCTTGTAGGTCACCTTGTACTGATCTTTTGCAAGAGGACCATCCACGCTCATCACCGTAACGGCAGGAGTCTTCGTCTTTCCGTCATATGTATATGTCGTGGGATTCAGCGTGGCTCCGGTAAGCTTTACGAATATCCATCCGCCCTGGACGGCCCCGCAGTTTTCACATTTTCCGTGCACGTCTCCGTTTTTACCGAACGTCGCTTTTTCGGTGACCTGCTTCCATACGTGCAGATCGTTCGTAGCCGGGCAAAGATCGCTGTCCCAGACCGCTGAGAGATAGGTCTCATCCGTTATCCGGGCGTCAGACACCGTATCCGGCGGCAGGAAGACTGCATTCTGTCTCAGTTCCTCAAGTGAAGAGTACTCGCCGGCGCTTCCCGGTACCACTCCTATGAGCTTCTTCTCCTTCTCTGCATTGTTGAAATAATCATCGCCGTCTTTGTACAGTGTGGAAATGAAATGATTCCTTACGCACTCGCCTGTTTTCGATCCCGGCAGCACGCACAATTCGATAGCATTCATGCCTGTCTCATCGGTCTCCACTCTGAGGATGGCGACCTTGACGGAATTCGACCTTGTAGACTCCCACCAATCATCGGGATCATCCTTATACGCATACACCTCTACGGCATATGTCTCACCCGAAGTCTTGATGTCATCAAAAACACTTATCTTCAGTCTGCCTCCGACAGACACCGGATCTGCAGCCTCTTTCCAGTTGTTCCAGTTCATGTCCATGCCGACATCGTAGATACGATACATATATCCGTCAGCTCCCTCGACCGGATCCCAGCTCGCGACCGCGTCGATCAAAACTCCGCTGCTGTCAGTCACCGCTTTGAACTCGACACTCGCCGGCCTGCTGTCCCAGCCATCGTCCGCCTGCGCATATCCTGCGCCTGTCAGCGGCACGAAAGTAAGCGCCA
>CAMNNG010000105.1 GCA_946545145.1 uncultured Bacillota bacterium | reverse complement strand
ATGTGCCCGTAGTGGAGCAGATCGTATGTACCGTAAGTCAGAATTCTTTTCATTAGTGTAACATCTCCTTAATCCAGAATGTCTTTGCTGAGGGGCGTGCCCTTAGCAACATCTTGCTTGAATCTTTTCCCCAATACGCTTTTGAATTCCTTCGGAGCCAGTCCGTCAGACGGACGCACGCTCCTGACGTTGACCGCGTCTACTGTGTCGCCCGCTTTGACATCTTCGGCGACGAAGAGCGATCTTGCGTATTTTCTGTTGTTCTTTTTCTTTTCAGTTATCTCATAATCGACGCGTCCCCTGATCTTTTCGACCATGCGCACCTTCTCTATCATTTCGGAGAACTGGTCCGGGTCCATCGAGAAGGAAGCATCGGGCCCGCCGATCTCTCTGTCTAGTATGAAGTGCTTTTCGATGAGCGTAGCGCCCATGGAAGCAGCTACGACCGGAACTTCGTATCCCATCGTGTGATCGGAAAGACCGATCTTGACTCCGTAGCGCTCTTTGAAATCAAGCATAGTAAGCAGGTTCGCGTCTTCTATCTTGGCCGGATACTCGGATGTGCACTTGAGGAGGCACACATCGTCGTTGCCTGCGTCATGGCAGGCCTTGACCGCATCGGCTATCTCTTCTTCGGTCGCTATGCCTGTAGAGATCACCATCGGTTTTCCCTTCGAAGCGGCATACTCGATAAGAGGTATGTCCGTGATCTCGAAAGAAGCGATCTTGTAAATCGGATTGCCGCATTCTTCGAGAAGGTCTACAGCCGTGTTGTCGAACGGTGTCGAAAACAGCGTCATGTCTATCGATCTTGCATAGTCATAGAGTTCTTTGTGCCACTCCCACGGAAGATAGCCGTCCTGATAGAGCTTGTAGAGCGTCGTTCCATCCCAGATAGTTCCCGTATCCAGCTGAAAATACTCGTTGTCGCAGTCCAGTGTTATAGTATCGGGAGTATAGGTCTGGATCTTGACTGCGTCGCAGCCTATCTCTTTCGCCTTCAGGATGCTCTGTTTGACTATATCTATATTTTTACCGTGATTTGCGGATATCTCCGCAACTATCATGATCCTGTCATCCATT
This sequence comes from uncultured Bacillota bacterium, assembly GCA_946545145.1. Taxonomy (GTDB): domain Bacteria; phylum Bacillota; class Clostridia; order Peptostreptococcales; family Anaerovoracaceae; genus UBA3738. The sequence continues at coordinate 3,644 of CAMNNG010000105.1, read as the reverse complement.
GTTTGTCCCTCACTTTCCGAATGCGATGTCCATCACCAGGTCCTTGCCGGAGCCTGTTGAGCTGAACGCTTTCAGAGTGTCCGCCATTGCCTTTCTCTTCTCATAGGAGAACAGGCCTTTTATAACAGTCTCAGCGTAATCTTCTATAACATCAAAGCAGCCTGCCTGAGACAGATATCTCGTATTCAGGAGCTGGTTGTCTGCGACGACGACGAGGGCCGACGGGCACTGCATCTTGATCAGTTCGTTCGAAGTCCCTCCTGCCGTTGCTACGGCGAAGTCACAGGTCCTCATAAGCTCGCTCATCTTATCAGCATCGACATTGCTGTAGAGCGTATCTCCCGGGCCGATCTTCGATCTGATCTCATCGATATCCGTGTAAGCATTAGTAGCGACGACATGGACGCTGACATCATCAGACACTGATCTGATCGTATCTATCGCCTTGACCGTCATGTGCTTGAGATCTGTGCCGCCCATCGTTATAAGGACGTTCGTTACTTTCTCAGCTGTCGTTCTGGTGACGGGCTCGTCGAACGCGTCTCTAAGAAGTGTATAATCCTTTCCGAGATAGAAAGTATTGCCATGATCCTGCGGATAGTCCAGATAAGCAGCGAAATAGTTGGGATTGAGGATGTTCATATCATGGTAGTCAAGACGAATGTTATCGTCAACAACTATCATTTTCCCCGCTATTTCCTGCAGTTCTTCGAGCTCTTTGATATCGACATGATATGAATCCACCAGAATGGTGTCGTCTTTCGAGATCAGTTCGCTTCTTACTGCCGGATCATGCCAGTCTTTGAAGGAAACGAAGGATCTTTTGAGATTCTCTTTCGCAACATCATCGCCGACCAGATACATCATTGCATCGCGGCCTTCTTTTTCAGCCTTTTCACAGATCCCTGAAGTTCTGTAAAAATGACCGAAGCCGTATATATAACCGGCTTCAGACAAAATGATAAGACTCATATTTTTCCTTCCAGAACCTCTGCCGCCCTGTTCATCTCCTGCAGTCTGAGCATCTTTGCGGCAGCTTCGAATTCTTCTTTTTCTGTTTCGTACTTTTTCTTCTGCAGGATATCACCGTTGATATCTGAAAGATACGGATGTTCTTTGTAAATCCTGGTGACAGTCTTGTAGGATATGGGATCTTCTTCATTCCTCAGAAGATCGGCAAGAACGCAGCTCAGAAGATAATCGTTGACCGTGTCAACGGTGATCCTGATGCCGCTGTTGTCCTCGTCATCTTCGAGGCTTCCGATATCGAACTCATCCTGATGATGCGTCACATAGCTCGTGACGTGCTCCCTGTAAAAGCTGTCTTCAGTGTTGTTGAACATCCATTCAAGAACATCGAACTTCAGTATCTCGCAGTCCAGACCGTGCGGATACGTTCTTCTGATGCAGTTGCTCGCATACTGATGTCCGCCCTCTCTGAACACGCGAATGAGGTCATCGAGCACGTGCGGGTCTATGAAGGGACAGTCGCTCGTGATCCTGATGACGTCATCAAGTCCGTATTCTTTTGCAGCGTGATAATATCTTGAAAGCACGTCGCTTTCGCTTCCCCTGAAGACGCCTACGCCGTGCTCCGCCGCTTTCTGTACAATGGGATCATCATCGTCGTTCGTCGTTGTGGCGATGATGATCTCATCTATATATTCTGATTTTTTGACTCTCTCGATCACCTGATCCAGTACGCATACGCCGTTCAGATGGTCGATAGTTCTCAGGACTTTCCCCGGCAGCCTTGTCGAGGTCATCCTTGCCTGTATTATGCAGCCTGTTTTTCTCATGTCACTCCTTAGAACAGATCATACTCCTTGAGCAGTTTTCTGATGTCCTCAACGGACAGCCACTCAGTGTTGTTGCCGGATCCGTATTCAAATCCGTCTTCGAGCGGTTTGCCGCCTTCCTTGAAGGATTTTTCGAAGTCGAACCATTCGAAGTTCGGGTATATTATGAAGTAATCGCCGTAATCATAAGTCGTTCTCGAGTCGTCCTTCGTGATCATGACTTCGTGGATCTTCTCGCCTTCTCTGATGCCGATGATCTTCATTTCAGCGTCAGGAGCCATAGCCTTGCATATATCTGTTACCTTGTAGGAAGGATTCTTGTAGACGAATGTCTCGCCGCCAGTCATGTTCTCGACAGCCATCAATACGAGCCTTACAGCCTTGTCGAGAGTCATCCAGAATCTCGTCATTCTCGGATCTGTTACAGGAAGCTCTGTATTGCCCTGCTCGATGAGGTTTCTGAAGAACGGGATGACCGAACCGCGGCTTCCCGAAACGTTGCCGTATCTGACGAGAGCGAACTTCGTTCCGCTCTGTCCGGAGTAAGCGTTCGCGGATACGAACAGCTTGTCGGAAACGAGCTTCGTTCCTCCGTAGAGGTTGATCGGGTTGACGGCCTTGTCAGTCGACAGAGCAACTACCTTTTCGACGTTCGTCTCCAGAGCAGCGCTGATGATGTTCGTGGCGCCGTTGATGTTCGTCTTGATAGCTTCTGTCGGGTTGTATTCGCATGCAGGTACCTGCTTCATGGCAGCTGCATGGATAACGATATCAACACCGTTGAACGCCAGCTTCAGACGATCTTTGTCCCTGATGTCTCCTATGAAGAATCTCATTTTTTTCACGAGCTCCGGACCGTATTTGGCAGTGAAGTCTTTTTTCATCATATCCTGCTTGAATTCGTCTCTCGAGAAGATGATGATCTTTTTGAAATCGTGTTTGCTCAGGAGTTCGCCCGAAAAAGCCTTTCCGAAAGAGCCCGTTCCTCCTGTGATGAGTATCGTTTTGTTCTCAAACATATCAGTAATCTCCTATTGAAAAATATTTTGTATATTAGCGATCGGCAGGCATCGAATCCGAACCGTATTCGAACTCGATCTTCGGATAATCAAAGTCGCCTTTGATTTCTTCCCATCTGTCGACAGTAATGCCCATAAGAACTACGTCGAGGAATTTGCCGTTCTTGAGGATGTGCTCCTTCTGAACACCTTCGACGACATATCCGCATGCCTCATGCACATTGGTGATCTCATGCGTGTTGAAGCTGAGGATGTTGCTCCAGAGTCTGTGCATGTTCATGTAATAGAAAACGTAGTCGTAGAGGTTGAGCTGGATCTTCTTCGCGATGCCCTTTCCTCTGTAGCCGTCTTCTCCTATATACCAGATCCAGCTGCATCTGCGGTGGTCTTCATCGATATCGATGATGGCGAGAACACCGATAGGAACATCGTCGACTTCGATGATGAAATATCTGCATGTCTCGTCAGCGTCAACTTTGGCGAACCACTTCAGCTGTCCTTCGAGAGTGAGCTTCGGATCCGTATACATGAATTTCGTTACTTCCGGATTCATGCGCCAGTTCATGACGTTTTCCATATCGCTCTCTACCATTCTGCGCAATCTGATTTTCATTTTTTACCTCCACCTCCAGTGGTCAGTTATTCGTCTATGGCATAAGTCGTTCCGTAAAATACGCAACTAACTAATTATATCAGCAATCAGTAGTTTTTCAAAGCATCTATGACATATTTCTGCTCTTCATCAGTCATGCTGTGATACATCGGGATGCTGATCTCTCTGCTGTAGAATTCCTCAGCTGCAGGGAAATCTCCTTCCTTGAAACCG
>CAMNNG010000104.1 GCA_946545145.1 uncultured Bacillota bacterium | reverse complement strand
CTCGCTCTCAAGGAAAACGAAGGATCCGCGAGACAAAACAAGCAGATCGTCTCTTAATGACGTTACAATGTCGATTTTGAGAGACAGAATCCAAGTCAAATCATCGGATCAGTGTGGTTCGCAGTGGATCCGTCTCTTGAATCATGGCTTTTCCGATATAGAGAGACAGTTGTCTCGCTCTCAAGGAAAACGAAGGATCCGCGAGACAAAACAAGCAGATCGTCTCTTGATAATGAATCGTCTCTTGATAACGGAACAATGTCGATTCTGAGAGACAGGATCCATGCCAGATCATCCATTCAGTGTGGAATGTTCCCTTATTGGAATGTTCGCTTTTTAATTGTTCGTTTAATTGTTCTTTTATTAAATATGATCTTACTAAGTATAATACCGAAAACCAATATGGTTTAGCAAGTAATCCTGTGCAGATTCACCCATATTGTCAAAACAGGCGGGATATAATAAAATGTCAGTGAAAAGCAGGAGGATGACGAACGATGGACAAGAAAAAAGCGGCTGCCGCCACTATGGCCGGCGTGATAGCCGCATCAGGCGCGGCGATAGACGGCGCCTTTGACAGTCCCTCCGACATACTGCGAAATGACCAGCCTGAACCTGTAGTCCAGCCTGCTGCTATAGACGACGGGAGTACGGATACAGGTGACCAGGATCAGGAGAAGAGCAAAAAGTCGGGGGCGAAACAGGGAACACTTCAGGAAAAGATACTCGAACTGCCGCTGGCGGTACGTGTTATCTTTGTTGTGCCGCTCTGGGCGATAGGACATGTCGCAGTCATGGGAGGAGAACTTCTCTTCACGGCTCTCTCTCCGCTGCTTGACGGATTCCTCAGCTTCCTGACGCTGGCGCTCATCATGTTCATAGTGTTCGTCCTTGGAGTGAAGCTGATGTTTCCCGACATACCGCTGCGGCGGATCATTAACCGGCATACGATAAAGGGCGTGCTGATCGCGGCCGCTGTCGTATTCGCGGCTGACTTCGTGCTTCCGCTCGCGTGGCCGGAGTACACGAGATGGAAGTTCGTAGGCCTTGGCGCGATGAGCCTTCTGGCTGTAGGCGGACTTGCCCTGAGATTCGGCCATAAGGAAGAAAAGAGAAGGGCAAGGGAAGCCGAAGCGGAGATCGCAAGGCGCGAGGCAGAGGAAGGAGAACTCCTCTACGTTTCGTCCATGGGACAGAGCTTCACTATGAAAAGACCGAAAAAGTAGAGCGACACCAAAGGAGATATTGGTATGAAAAAAATCACGGCACTGATCACTCTCATATGTCTTATGTTTGCGCTTACTGCATGCGGAGGCGCAGGCCCTGAGACAAGCTTCGAAAGCACCAAAGGCTCAGACATAGACTACATGGCGCTTGTCAACAAGCTCAACCCGCTGCCTGAAGGCTGGGAGAAGAACCTGAAGACAACGACAGTCAAAAACAGCAGGGGTGACGAAGTCGAAGCAGAGGTCAAAGCCGTTGCGGCATTTGAGGCGCTGAAGCAGGATCTTGAAGAAAACGATGGAGTATATATCGAGCTCGATTCTGCAAGGCGCAGCGTCAAAGAGCAGCAGGCTATAATGGATGACTTCACGAAGGAGTACGGTGCAGACTACGCGAAGAAGACAGTTGCGGAGCCCGGATACTCGGAGCACCATACGGGACTGGCTCTGGACCTTTATCTGAGGATAGACGGCAAGGATGTCTATCTCAATGAAGAGATGGTCCAGCACCCGGAGATCTGGGAAAAGATCCACGCCAAGATCGCGGATTACGGTTTCATCCTCAGATACCTTGAGGACAAGGAGCACATCACGGGCTATGGATATGAGCCGTGGCACATCCGCTACATAGATGACCCGGCGAAGGCCAAAGAGATAACTTCGAAGGGGATCACATTAGAAGAGTTTGTTGCCGGAAAGGAAGCACCTGAAGTCGACATCGACTACGGCTACTCTAAGATCTTCACGAAGGATGAGCTCAAAGAGGCTGCCGTCCAGATCAAGTGCAGCTTTGCTTCCTGGAAGGGATGCGAGCTCCACAGCATGAAGTATGCCGGAGATGAGAACAACAACAAGGAAAACCTCGAATGGCTGAACGATCTGAACGAAGGCCAGGACGAAAAGTATGTCGACTGCGTCAAGTTCACAACAAACTTCCACTCGCCGGTGGATGAAGCTGACCTGAAGGAAACAGCCTGGGAGCCGGACAAGGAGTACAAGGATTACGAATGGTGGCTCGCGCGCACGGCAGACGGCGGCTGGGACCTGGTATCCTGGGGATACAACTAAACAGAAGATAATCATCTGAATGATACAGAAGAGATATGCTGCGGAAAGGCAGCATATCTCTTTTTTATGCGGATTGTGTGAGTAATCTGAGCGAGAAAGTAAGCAAAAAATATTTTTTAGCACTCACCTCTTGACAGTGCTAACAAAAAGAGTTATATTATGTTCAGCCAATGAGAAAGGGCAGTGAAAAAGGGAAAAATATATTATAGGGATATGATTTAAAAGGAGGAATCGAAATGTTAGTACCAAGAGTAATGCATAACGATCTTTTCAGTGACTGGATGAAGGACTTTCCGACAGCAAGCGATTTCTGGAGAGCTCCTAAGAACGATTTGATGAAGACAGACGTCAAAGAAACGGATGATGCGTACATCCTCGAGATAGATCTCCCGGGATACGGCAAAGAAGACGTTCAGGCGTCGCTCGAAGACGGATACCTCACAGTATCGGCTCATAAGAACGAGTCCAATGATGAAAAAGACGAGGGCGGCAAATACATCAGAAGAGAAAGATTCTACGGCAACTGCTCCAGAAGCTACTATGTAGGCGACGCAGTCACAGATCAGGACATCGCAGCCAAATTCGAGAACGGCATCCTGACGATGACAGTCAAGAAAGTCGACGTCAAGGAGATCGAGAAAAAACAGTTCATCCAGATCGAAGGCTAGGATCCGGATGGCGTCCGGAAAGGACGAAAACAAGGGGGATATACATAACGTTAAAAGATCGTCACCATCTGATGACGATCTTTTTTGTGCATTTGTTTTTCTGACCGATTCTGCTTACTCGTATATTTCAGGCTCAACGATCTCCCCAAAGCCTCCGCAGTATTTCTGGATCATGTCGATCAGATCCTGCATGGCGTTGTTGAGGTATTCCTGCGAGGTATCCTCATGTCCGATAACGAGGAGAAGGACGTCTTCCGAATCTTCGCTGATCGCTGTTTTCTCGACCTGTCTGATCTCGAGACGGCACAGGACTTCGTTCGACGAGTCGATGTAGCTGTACTCGTGCGGGTTGATCGGCTTGGGCTCCGGCTGTCCGAGAGGCTGGAACCTTTCGGTGCCGTCGGTGAAGCGGAGAGTAACATCGCCGTCTATCTTCGACATGTCGTGAGCTCCGAATGACAGCTTTGTATCCAGCGAGCAGATATTATAGATGTCGACGAGTTTGTTGACATAAAAGAGTTCGTGGTTCTTGACGAGAAGCTTGATGAGATTCTGAGTCGACGGGATGTTCTTCCTTCTTTTCACTCCGGTCTTGTCATGAAGGATATTGAAGCCTTCGATGATGGGATCGGAATGAACATCTAGATCCTTGTACATCTCGTAGAATCTTTCGATCTCTTTCGCTCTGAAAGCATCCCAAAGATCGGATCTTCCGTGATTGTCTATGCCGTGCATCTCGGCGAATACTGTTTTGACTCCTGCGTCCAGGACTGCTTTTTCAACGTAATATGTCATAGTTGTCCTCCTTTATCATCGATCCGCTGCAGGTCCGGTGGATCTGCAGATCAGCTTATCGTCTATAATATAAAAACAGCCTATCATATCAATAGGCTGTTTGTCATGCTATTTTTTTGTTCTGTCCTACAGCATTGCCAGGATGGCTTCCTTGGGAACTGCTCCGACCTGCTTGTTTGCGATCTCGCCGTCTTTGAATACGAGGAGAGTCGGGATGGACATGATGCCGAACTGATGAGCGAGCTCGGGCTGCTCATCTACATTGATCTTTCCTACGATGATGTCATCTCTTTCTTCAGCGATGGCGTCAACGACGGGGCTGACCATTTTGCACGGGCCGCACCACACTGCCCAGAAGTCTACGAGGACCGGCTTTTCTGCCTTCAGTACCTCAGCTTCAAAGTTATCTTTTGTTATAGTCAATACTGCCATTTGTTTTTCCTCCTTATTTCTTTCACCTCTAAGGTGCTTCTTGCGATACAAATAACTTACCACATAATTGCAGATGCAAACAAGAAAAAGTAAGCAAAGTATCAAGGATTTGGAAATCGGGTCGATTTTGCTTGAAAACTGCACGGATTCAGCGTTATTATATATGACAGTTTCACACTTTGAAAAATATAGGAAAAAGAGGGTAGAAAAAGAAAATGAGTAAAGCAAAAGAGTTCATGGCAAAGAAGGACATAGAGATCTCTCTTAAGAGATACGGTATCGATGCTCTGGGCGCCATGGCGCAGGGTCTGTTCTGTTCGCTTCTGATCGGAACGATCATAAACACTATAGGAACACAGTTCGGCGTCGGATTCCTGACGAATCCGGTATGCACGCTCGTAGTCGGAGAAATGAAGATCCCATACACGGTCGGCGGCCTGGCGATGGCGATGTGCGGACCGGCCATGGCGGTGGCGATAGGATACGCTCTCAAGTGTCCGCCGCTGGTGCTGTTCTCGATGATAACGGTAGGCTTCGCGGC
>CAMNNG010000103.1 GCA_946545145.1 uncultured Bacillota bacterium | reverse complement strand
TGGGCGGACTGATAGGAAGCCTGTCATCCGTACCTGTCACCAACAAACTGCTCTCAGCTTCGGCTACGAGCACTACGGATTCATTTGACAGAGGCGGCCCTGGCGGTGGACAGATGCCCGACGGGCAGGGACCTGACGGCGGTCAGATGGGGCCGGGACAGGATCAGAGCACAGATACATCTTCTGATGCTGCTGTGACACCGACATCGGATCAAAGCGGCTCCACGCTCCAGATAACTCAGACAGCCGCGACTTCTTCTGTAGACGGATCGCAGACAGACACTGACGGTGATGATTCTCAGACCACCGCCAACAGGGACGACGGCGTAAGAGGCGGTCCGGGAATGCGCGATTACGTTGACAGCGTAACATCGGCAGCCAACCTCAAAGTCATCCTGGAGCTCGTGCTCATAGGCCTGCTCCTGATAGTGGCGGCAGGCGGAGCAGCGCTCTCGCAGGTGCTCAGATACGATCCGCTGTCGATACTGACGAATCGTGATTAGCCAGACACGATCAACAAAACGCACGACCAGCTAAACAAAAAGATCCCGTACATCCCGGGTTACAGTCACCCATCCCGGGGTGTGCGGAAAAACCACAACTCACGAAAGGATCCATACCATGAGTATTTTGAAAATAGAGAACATGTCATTCGCTTACTCGGCGAATTCTAGAAAAGTCATCGACGGCCTGAACATGGAGTTCGAAGAGGGCAAGGTATATGCCCTCGAGGGCCGCTCCGGCGCAGGAAAGACGACGCTGCTGTCACTTCTTGCGGCGCTGACGAGCCCGACTGAAGGAACGATCACGGTGAACGGAGAGAACGTCTTTGCGAAGGACACTTACGCCTACAGGGCAAGTGATGTGGGCATCGTCTTCCAGAACTACAATCTTCTGCCGAAGCTGAATGCTGTCGAGAACGTAGAGCTCTCGCTGGACATATCCGGACGGGACGTACCCGACAAAAAACAGTACGCTGCGGATATCCTGAGGAGACTCGGGATCGCAGACTACGACCTTGAAAGACCTGTCCTTCAGATGTCAGGCGGACAGCAGCAGAGAGTCGCCATCGCAAGAGCGATCTCCTACGATCCGCCGATCATCCTGGCGGACGAGCCGACCGGAAACCTGGACTCCCAGACTGAAAAAGACATCATCGGCATCTTCGACGAACTCGCGCACAGACAAAACAAGTGCGTCATCATAGTCACCCACAGCAAGAAAGTCGCGTCGATGGCTGATGAGGTCTACAGCATAGATGAGATGCAGACCAGGAGGACGCCGGGCGTTCAGGTGAAAACGGCGGTATAGCAGGATAGGCAGACGCCACCACTAAAGAGAATCTGAAATGAACCTGAAAGAAAAAAGTGAAAACCTTTAAGTCCCGTTTAAGGGAAAGGGGGCATAATATAGACATAGAAAAGAACAATACCTAACCAATCTTCTTCATAACACTTCCAAACGCAAAAGAAATAAACGAATGAGAAAAAAGAGCTCCGGCGGAGCCCTTTTTCTTTCCTTCGATTTTCCGGATTAGTTCTGCTTTTCTTTGAGGAGATCTCTGATCTCTGTAAGAAGCTCTGCTTCTGTCGGGCCGGCAGGCTCTTCTTCGGCAGGCTCTTCGGGTTTCTTCATCTTGTTCATACCCTTGACTACGAGGAAGATGAAGAAAGCGATGATCAGGAAATCGATGATAGCCTGGATCAATGCACCATAGCCGATGGCAGCTTCTCCGACATGTATAGCCAGTCCGCTGAAATCTACGCCGCCGCACAGGACGCCGATAATAGGTGTGATGATGTTGTCGACGAATGCAGTTACGATCTTACCGAAAGCACCGCCGATGACTACCGCTACAGCCAGGTCTACCACGTTGCCCTGCATCGCGAATTCTTTGAACTCTTTCCACATAATGTTTGATCCTTTCGATAACAATAATACTAATAACTTCCAATTAATAATTATACCATACTAGTATGATTTAGGCACATTAAAATAGGATTTAATGCCCGAGAATCGTATCAACTCTACTGGCAATCTCAAAAATCAATATCAACAAACTAACATATTTTCTATATGCTGTTGTATAATAATAGCATCCATATTGAAATTATCAGGAGGCACAAACATGAAATATACAATGGACATCGCAGGTGTATCGCGCGACCTGCAGCTCTTCCCGGTATCGGACGATGTATGCATTGCGGCATTCATCCTGTTCGGTGATGTAGAGGTTACCGAAGCAGCCGCAAAGGAGCTTCTGGCAAGAGCGCCGAAGTTCGACGTGCTGTTCACGGCAGAAGCAAAGAGCATCCCTCTCATCTATGAGATGGCGAAGCAGGCAGGCATGAACGAATACGTCGTTGCCCGCAAGGCGCCGAAGCTCTACATGGAAGATCTGATCACGACAGATGTCGACTCGATCACGACTCAGGGAATACAGACTCTCTGCATCGGAAAAAGAGAGACCGAGATGATACGCGGCAAAGATGTCCTCATAGTCGATGACGTCATCTCGACAGGCGGCTCACTCCTGTCGATGAGCGCACTCATAGAAAAAGCCGGCGGCAATATCGTTGGAAAAATGGCCGTCCTCGCTGAGGGCGACGCCATGGAAAGAGACGATATCATCGCCCTTCACAAACTGCCGCTCTTCGATTCCGAAGGCAATATCATAGGCTGATGTCTCTTTACGATTATCACGTTTTTGATACAGTGGTCCGTCAGGGGAGTTTCAACAAGGCGAGCAGAGTTCTCCACGTCACTCCCTCGGCGATCAGCCACATCATTGCAAAACTCGAATCCGACTTCGGGTTCCCTTTGCTTTCAAGAAACAGGAACGGGATCCACCTCACATCCGACGGCGAGACGATCCTTGCAGCGGTAGAAGAACTGCTGCTCTGCGAAGAGCAGCTGAACCAGGAGATATCCGATCTCAACGGCTTCATTTCCGGTACTGTCAGGATCGCCGCATTTTCAAGCGTCGCTTACAGGTGGCTGCCGGAGATACTCGCCTCATTCAAAAAGGATTTCCCGCAAATCAAAGTCCGGGTCCTTCAGGGAACATACGGTGAGGTGGCTTCCCGTATCGATTCCGGCGCTGTGGATCTTGCTTTCGTAACGGATTCGTACAAGCCGTCCGAAGGTGTAGAACTGTTCGAGCTCCATACGGAGCCGCTTCTCTGCACTATGCCGAAGGACTTCGCGACCGCATCGGGCAGCTGCATCACAGCTGACGAGATGCGCGGCGCGCCCTTCCTCCATCACGCCTCAGGCGCTAATGATGAGATACAGGACTTCGTTGAAAAGAACGATATCGACACGGAATATGAATACGTCCTGGATAACGACGATGCGAAACTGGCCCTCGTTGAAAAGGGACTTGGCATCTGCATCCTTCCGGAGATGTGCATCGAAAAGGGCCGCTTTGATATAAAGACGCTGCCGATCGATCCGCCTCAGGACAGACACATCTATCTGGCCGTAGGCCACAACAGATTCCTCGCCCCGGCAACCGAGGAAATGAAAAAACAGATCCTCGCTTACTGCGAAGATCTGTAAATGATCAAGATCAAGCTGCTTACTTCTGACCCTTCAGGTATTCGACTTCCTGACGGGTCAGTTTTCTGTATGTACCCTCTTTCAGGCGCGCAAGGTAAAGATCTCCGATCTTCGTCCTGCATAGCTCTTTCACGGGGCATCCGACGGCTTTGAACATCTTTCTGACCTGACGGTTCTTTCCCTCATGGATCGTTATGTCGACGACCGCCGACTTTTCCGTCTGTCTGACTACTTCGACCTTTGCCGGCGAGGTCACGAAGCCGCCGATATCGACACCGTTTCTCAGAGCGCGCTGCTTCTTTTCCGAAAGCACGCCCGCAACTATCGCGCGGTAGGTTTTTTCGATATGGAACTTCGGATGAGCCAGCCTGTTCGCCAGCTCACCGTCATTTGTCATCAGAAGCAGGCCCGTCGTGTCACGATCGAGCCTTCCCACCGGGAATATCCTCTGCGGTATGTCCTGCACGAGGTCGGCGACCGTCGGCCGTCCCTGCTCGTCGGACATCGATGTGATGATCCCCTTCGGTTTGTTGAGAAAGATATACACCGGTTTTTCCGATGTGCCGAGGAGCCTTCCGTTGACCTCCACTCTGTCATCAGGTTTGACATCGTATCCCATCTCTCTGATGACGATGCCGTTGACCTTGACATTGCCGGCCTTAGTAAGCTCGTCCGCCTTCCTTCTCGATGCTATTCCCGCCTGTGCGATATATTTGTTAAGTCTCATGATCTATCCTCAAAGCGGCCGCAGATGTCCGCGGCTGGCACCTATGCGATGGAGATAACTTCGTAGTCCTTCGCCTCTACAGCTTCCTTCAGCATCTCGTCTGTGACGCCTTCGCTGATCGTAACTACAGCTCTGTCTTCTTCGTGGCTGACATCGGCAGCGCTGACTCCCTCGATTGCCTCGAGAGCCTTCTTGACTGTAGCTTCGCAGTGCGCGCACATCATTCCTTCGATCTTTATCGTCTTTTCCATCCCGGTCTCCTTTCCGGCCCTTCCGGCCGCCTTTTTCTCTTCTGTTATCCTTCTTATCTCTTCGCCTGCAGCTCTGATTTCAGTAAGCGCCGAGTCAGGCAGGCTGTGCTTTGACGGTTTGTCCTTCGATGAGTCATATATGTCGAGGAAGTTCAGGCGCAGCGCGTTCGATACCACGCAGAAGCTCGACAGACTCATCGCCGCCGCAGCGAACATCGGTCCGAGCGTCCATCCACACACCGGGATCCACACTCCCGCCGC
>CAMNNG010000102.1 GCA_946545145.1 uncultured Bacillota bacterium | reverse complement strand
CAAGACGAAAAAAACAGGACCCTTTCGGATCCTGCCGTATATTTCATTCTATATGATTATCTCAAACCGTTTCCGTAACGTGCGGCCCGTGCAGCTTATGCTGCGTCTTCCGCAACTTCTTCAACGACTTCCTTAGCCGCGTCCTTCAGCTTCTGGACCTTGGCGAAGATGTTCGTGAACTTTACCTTTGTAGTCTTGCCGTTCTTGACTTTGATCGTCTTGGTCATGTCGTCAGCATACTCTTTGCCTACGCTGACAGGCTTGACCTTGTAAGTACCGGCCTTGAGGTTCTTGACTGTGACAACGCCCTTCTTGTTGGCTTTGACTGTCTTGACCTTGCCTTTGCCGATGACCTTGTACTTCGTTCCGGCGACCTTCTTCGTCTTGTCTTTGACCGTGATCTTCGCAGCGCCGGCCGGCGTGTAAGTTCTGATGATCGCAGCTACAGTCTGGTTCGTGCCCCAGTATTTCGTGATCCTGATGCCGCCGTGACATGTGGCGTGGATGACGTTGTTGTTGCCGATGTAGATCGCGCAGTGGCCGATGCCGCCGCCTCTGTAGTAGAGGATGATGTCGCCCTTCTGGGCCTTCTTCATGTTGCGGCCTACGTTGTAGCCTGCTTTGTAATAGGAAGCTGCCGAGCCTCTCGTCAGTTTGATGCCGACTTTGTGCATGCAGTAAGCAACGAATCCGCTGCAGTCAAATGCATAAGGACCGGCTGCGCCGCTGACATACGGGCATCCGAGCTTGCTCTTTGCTACCTTTATTATCTTGTCTGCTTCTGTGGATGGTTTGCTTGAGAAACCTTTGTTGCCGCTGCTCTTTGCAAACGCGCCCTGCGGGACCATCGCGATGGCGAGTACGAGCACTAAAACAACTGCTATAATGGACCTTCTGTTATTTGCAATAATATTCATATAGATTTTTCTCCTCCGTTGCAAATAATTTACCATGACGAAGCGGCGGCCCGCAATTGCGGAAAGGCTCCTTCACAAAACCTTCAAAAAGTGCTCACAAAACCCCTTTTATATTTCATATACCGTTCGGCGGTGTTCTTTTTTGCTGCGCTCACCAAAAGTTGTCACCCTTCGGTGTTAATAAGGTTGACATCATTTCGCTTACTCGGATATACTGTCGTGGCAGGCCGATCGGTTCCGGCTTCCGAACCAACTTTGAATAACGACATTCTTTTCATAAAACCCGCCGGGCCCGGTCAACCTGCTTATACGCGTATATATATAAAAAGGAACGAACATGAGTACAAGAAACGAAGTATTGAAACTGCTCGAGTCTCACAGAGGCGAGCCCGTCTCGGGAGGCTTTATGGCGAACAAGCTCGGAGTTTCGCGCAATTCGGTGTGGAAGGCCGTGAAAAAGCTGCGCGAGGAGGGCTACAGCATCACCGGAGGATCCGGCGTCGGATACGCTCTCGAGGACGATGACATCCTGTCGGCGGAAGGGATCGCTTCCTGCTACTCCGGTGCGGATGGTGACAGTCCTGAGCTTGAGATCGCCTGCCACCAGAGCATCGACTCGACCAACAAGGAAGCCAAACGGCTCGCGCTAGGCGACCCCAAAACGCCCCTTCTGATCGTCGCCGACGAACAGACCGGAGGCAGCGGCAGGAACGGAAGATCTTTCTGGTCGCCGCCAGGCTCGGGGCTTTACATGAGCTTTCTTCTCAGGCCCGACTTCGACCTGGGAAAAGCCCAGCTTCTGACCACGGCCGCGTCGGTCGCGGTATGCGAAGCGGTCAGAGAGGTCGCAGGAAAGGACTGCGGCATCAAGTGGGTCAACGACGTCTACCTTGACGGCAAGAAGATCTGCGGGATACTGACCGAGGCAGTTACGGACTTCGAAAGCGGCGGCATCCAGTTCGTCATAGTCGGCATCGGCATCAACTGCCACCCGGCCGGCTTCCCGGACGACATCAAGGACCGCGCCGGCTTCATCGGGGGAGACTTTTCGAGGAACGCCCTCGCGGCGGGCATTGCAAAGAGCTTCATACCGATGACGCAGGATATCGAGAACAAGTCCATCATCGAAAGATACCGCGATCTGTCCTTCGTCCCGGGCCATGACGTCACGATAACCAGGATCGGCTCCGACAAAAAGACCCGCGCTCATGCGAAAGGCATCGCGGACAACGGCGGACTCATCGTCGAATACGAAGACGGAACGACATCTGTACTCACATCCGGCGAGATCAGCATCAGGCTGTAGGCCCGCGTGCAGAAGCCGGCAGCCGGGCACCGCACCGGCGGCATCGATATGTCAAAAGATATAAAAAGGCAATAACAAGATATCAACAACGATCAGACATTAATAAGAAAGGCTGGAAAATGAACGACACAACAATGAACCGTAACAGCGGCAGGACCGCTGAGAGAACAAAAATGCTTATACTTGCAGCTATTTTCGCGGCGCTTACTGCTGTATGCTCGCAGATAGCGATCCCTCTTGCACCCGTACCCATCAACCTCGCGACGCTCGCAGTCTTCCTGACGGCAGGCTTCCTTGGTCTGAAGTACGGAACGATAAGCACGGTCGTCTACGTCCTGCTCGGACTCGTCGGAGTCCCGGTATTCGCAGGCTTCAAGGGCGGCGCCGGCGTCATCGCTGGCCCGACAGGCGGCTACATCGTAGGCTATATCGTCTGTGCAGCAGTAAGCGCACTGCTCCTGAACATCCTCTGCGGAGCGGAAAAAGGCGCGGACGCAAACTACTCGTATGTAAAGATCGCGATCGCTCTGGTATGCGGACTCTTCTTCTGCTACCTTCTGGGAACGATCTGGTTCTACATCATCTCGGGCTGGACGATAGGCAAGATCCTGATGGCATGCGTCATCGTCTTCCTCCCCGGAGATGCACTGAAGATCGCGGTCGCCTGCATCCTCATCAGGAAGGTAAGACCAATGGTCGCGAGATACCTGTAAGTGGCGGGGCTGCCCACGATCTTTCGCATACCGCACGCCCTCAATTTATACATTTCGCCGAATTTAAAGTCGATTAATATACTTTAAGCTTGGTCAAATCTGATAATTATACATTTCAGCAAATACAGGCCCGAGTAATATAAATTACATCGCTTCCGGGCCTGTTTTTTGTTTCACATCACCGCGAAAAAGCCACGAAAGCACACTTCTTGTAGAATTCTTATATTACAGCACTCTTTTCATTCAAAAATGTATAATCAAAGACGAATCCATTCTCTAAATTATATTAACTCTTCAAAAACACGCCGGAATGTATAATTGCATCTCAATGCCCTCTTCAACACCCGCTCAATGACCCGGTTGCTTACTCCAAAACAACTTCCCCTTCGAAGTTCTTTTTGTTTACTGAAAAAAACTTTTTCTATATAATGTCCTTATTATTCAGACACGGGCACTGACCCGTGCAGGAGAGGCACAAAAGAAAACATGTAACAAGAAAGGAGAGTCTGCGCACGGGGCGGCTTCCGGACAGAACTTCCGGGCAGAAAGCACAGCGGCGCAGCACAAATGAAATGAACGCACAGGAAATCATCCAATTCATCAGAGACGCTGAGAAAAAGACACCGGTAAAACTCTACGTCAAAGAAAAAGAAGCTATAGATTACGGCGAAGCAAAAGTATTCGGCGCTGCCGACAAGATCGTGTTCGGCGACTGGGCCGACCTCGAGCCGGTCATCGAAGCCAACGCTGACAAGATCGAAGACATCGTCATCGAAAACGACTGCAGAAACAGCGCCATTCCGCTTCTTGACCTCAAAGGCATCCCGGCAAGGATCGAGCCGGGCGCGATCATCAGAGACCAGGTCGAGATCGGTGCGAACGCTGTCATCATGATGGGCGCTATCATCAACATCGGCGCAGTCATCGGTGAAGGAACGATGATCGACATGGGCGCTGTCCTCGGCGGCAGAGCTACAGTCGGAAAGAACTGCCACATCGGAGCAGGCACAGTTCTCGCGGGAACGATCGAGCCGGCTTCCGCAACACCGGTCATCGTCGAAGACGGCGTAATGATCGGAGCTAACGCTGTCGTTCTCGAAGGCGTACACATCGGAAAGAACGCAGTCGTAGCTGCAGGCGCCATCGTCACGGCCGACGTTCCGGACAACATGGTCGTCGCAGGCTGCCCAGCAAAGATCATCAAGGAAAAGGATGAGAACACATCGATGAAGACTGCCCTCGAGGCTGACCTTCGCGCTCTGTGATCCCGGGGCAGGCCAGAGTAAGCAGATCCCGGCACAAAAGCAAACAGCAAAGGCGATAAAACAATGGAAATGAAAGACCATCTCAACGGCGCTGTCTACACGCTGAAGCGCAGCGCCATACGCGAGTTTTCAAAGCTTGCCGCAGGTACTCCAGGCTGCATCAGGCTCACCCTCGGCGAGCCTGATTTTGATACGCCCGCCCCTATTGGCGAAGCGGCCGCAGCAGCGATAGCGGCAGGCGATACTCACTATATAGAAAACAACGGCGCGGCCGATCTCAGAGAAGCGATCGCCGCATTTGAAAAAGAGCAGAACGGGCTTGACTACTCCGAGGGCGAGATCATCGTCACTGCGGGCGCGACCGAAGCGCTCTTCACGGCTCTCTTCGGCATCATAGAACCGGGCGATGAGGTCATCATCCCCATCCCCGCTTTCTCGCTCTACGAAGAGATCGTCAAGATGTGCAGAGGAAAAGCGGTCCATCTCGACACCTCGAAGAGCGGTTTTCAGATCAGAGAAGAAGACCTTGAGCCGCTTATCACGGACAAGACGAAGGCGATCATCCTGAACTCGCCGAACAATCCGACCGGCTGCGTCTACGACAAGGAGAGCCTGGACGC
>CAMNNG010000101.1 GCA_946545145.1 uncultured Bacillota bacterium | reverse complement strand
TTCGGACCTGAGAACCTCGGTGTAGAACCCGAAAGGATCAGGCAGCTCGTGGACGAATCGCTCGACGCCGTCAAGATGGGAAAGTACAAGAACAAAGGTCCGCATATGCTTTCCGGAGGACAGAAGCAGAGGATAGCCATAGCCGGCGCGATCGCTATGCGCCCGAAGTGCATAGTATTCGACGAGCCGACGGCCATGCTCGACCCGTCCGGAAGGAAGGATGTCATAGATATAATTAAGGATCTCAACTCGCAGGGCATCACCACCGTGCTTATAACCCACTACATGGAAGAAGCGGCCAGGGCGGACCGCGTCGTCATCATGGATAAGGGCCTT
This sequence comes from uncultured Bacillota bacterium, assembly GCA_946545145.1. GTDB lineage: Bacteria > Bacillota > Clostridia > Peptostreptococcales > Anaerovoracaceae > UBA3738. Next base: position 4,487 of record CAMNNG010000101.1, on the reverse strand, counting down.
GTGAAAATGGATGGAACGCCGGCCGAGGTGTTCCGCCGCGAAGATGAACTGAAAGCGATGGACCTCGATGTCCCGTGCGCTGTAAAACTCGCGTCCGAGCTCAGACGGCTTGGCGTGGAGATAGAAGAAGATATAGTCGATGAAGAAGGGCTGGTCGAAGCGATATGCCGATCGAAGTAAGGAATCTCACTCACATATACTCAAAAGGGCAGCCCGATGAGCACAGGGCCCTCGATGAGATCTCGTTCACCATCGAAGACGGAAGCTTCGTTGGGATAATAGGTCACACCGGTTCGGGAAAGTCGACCCTCGTGCAGCACCTGAACGGGATACTCCGCCCGACAAGAGGAAAGATAATAGTAGACGGTGAAGACATCACTGCGAAGCACGTTTCGCTTACCGACGTAAGGAAGAAGGTCGGACTCGTCTTCCAGTACCCGGAGTACCAGCTGTTCGAGGAGACGGTGGCGAAGGACGTCGCCTTCGGCCCGAAGAATCTGGGCCTTCCGGAGCAGCAGATAGACATGCGCGTAAGGCAGGCGATCGAGCTTGTTGGTCTGGACTACGATGAGGTTGCTGACATGTCGCCCTTCGATCTTTCCGGCGGGCAGAAGCGCCGCGTCGCGATCGCAGGAGTCGTAGCCATGCAGCCGAAGGTCCTCGTTCTGGACGAGCCGACGGCGGGCCTCGACCCGAAGTCACATGACGATATCTTCGCGATGCTGGATGCGATGCGCGAAAAGCAGCAGATGACCACCATCCTCGTCAGCCACAACATGGACGATGTAGCGGCCAACGCGGACAAGGTGCTCGTAATAGACGAAGGAAAACTCGCGATGGAAGGAACTCCCGCTGAGGTGTTCTCACGCGGCGAAGAGCTCGCAGGGCTGGGCCTCGACCTTCCGTCCGTAACAAATATACTCAGTAAGCTAAGAGAAAACGGCATCGATGCCGCAACAGATACATTCGATGTGAAAGAAGCCGCGGCCGCTATAGCCGCCGCGCTGAATGCCAGGACAGAAGCGCCAGAGACCGCCCAGGCTTTGGACAGCGCACCCGAGAAAAGAGAAGCAGATATATGATAAGAGATATCACTATCGGCCAGTACTACCAGCGTGAGTCGCCGGTGCACAGGCTGGACCCGAGGACAAAGATCATAATGACGATCGCATATATCATTGGGATATTCCTTGTGAAAAGCTACGCAGGGTTTGCTTTTGCTACGCTCTGCCTGGCGGTCGCGATCGCCGTATCGAGGGTCCCGCTCAGCTTCATCCTCAGGGGGCTGAAGCCGATATTCTTCATCATACTGTTCACCTTCTTCCTCAACATGTTCATGTACGGAGGGACGGTGCTTGTGAAGATCGGGCCTTTCACGATAACTGACGAAGGCTTCCACACGGCCGTCTTCATGGCGATAAGGCTGATCCTTCTCATACTGGGATCGTCGATGCTTACTCTGACGACCAGGCCCATACAGCTTACTGACGGGATCGAAAGACTGCTTTCACCGCTCAAGCGGTTCGGCGTGCCCTCGCACGAACTCGCGATGATGATGACGATAGCGCTCAGATTCATCCCGACCCTCCTCGAGGAGACCGACAAGATAATGAAGGCCCAGCAGGCCCGCGGAGCCGACTTCGAATCGGGAAGCATATTCAGAAGGGCGAAGAACATGATACCGATACTGGTGCCGCTGTTCATCAGCGCGTTCAGGATAGCTCAGGACATGGCGCTCGCGATGGAAGCGAGATGCTATCACGGCGGCGAGGGAAGGACGAGGATGAACCAGATCCGCTTCGCCGGACGGGACGTCTTTGCCTGGCTGCTTACCGCGGCGTTCATAGCGGTGATAATACTTGAAAGGACTATACTCTGACATAATGGACAACAAAGAAAATACAGCAAAGCAGAATCATATGACGACCAAGAGGCTGGTCCTGGCGGCAATGATAGCAGCGGTCTACGGGGCGCTGACGGTGATGCTCTCGCCGATCAGCTACGGCCCGATGCAGGTAAGACTGTCGGAGGCGCTGACCGTTCTCCCGGCATTCACGCCCGCGGCGATACCGGGACTGTTCGTCGGCTGCATAGTCGCGAACATGATCGGACCGTACGGCGTCTGGGATATGGTATTCGGCTCGGCAGCGACGCTGATCGCCGCGCTCATATCGTACAAACTGAGAAACCACAAAGCGCTCGTGCCACTGCCTCCGGTCATCGCCAACGGCCTGATCGTAGGCGCGATGCTGCACTATGTGTACGGTGTGCCGAACCTTCCGGCCTGCATGGCCTGGGTGGCGCTTGGCGAGCTGGTCTCCTGCTACGCGATCGGCTATCCGCTGATCAAAGTGCTGGACAGCCGTAAAGACGTGTTCAGAGGCGTTTAGTAAGCGGGCAGATGTTTCCGTCAGGGACCGGGCGGACCGGACCTGGGAGACCGGGAAAACAACGATAAGATAGAAAAGAGAACTAAAAGAACATGAGACAGAGAAGACTTAAAGACCTTGATGAAAAACTGAAAGAACTGGAAGATTACCTCGATACGGACGGCCGCGAAAACAAAGGCGCGTGGCGCCGGCTTTTTGCGGACAAGGCGATCAACGCAAGCTGGGAGATTACGCGGATGCTCTACGAGGGAGTCATAACCGAAGAAGAGATCGCTGCTTCCTTTGAAGAGCCCGATTCAAGACTGTGCCTGGAGATCGGCTGCGGCAAGGGACAGTTCCTTTGCAGCAGGGCGGCTGACTTTCCGGATGACTTGTTCATCGGAGTCGAAGGACAGGAGAGCGTCATAGTACGCGCGGCCGAAAAGGTCCGTGACAGCGGTCACTGGAACATCCACCTGCTGTCGGGCTACATCCACGATGTTCACGAATTCTTTGAAGACGGAGAGGTCGACATGATCTATCTCAACTTCAGTGATCCGTGGCCGAAGGCGAAGCACGCGAAGAGAAGGCTGACGCACAGGAGCTACCTGGCGGCATATATGGATATCCTCGCAGACGGCGGAAGGATAGAGTTCAAAACAGACAATGAAGATCTGTTCGATTTTACGTTGGAAGAAGTCGAGGCCATGGGGTATAATATCGTACAAATGACGAGAGACCTCGCCTCAAGTGATCTCGAATCTGCGAGGTACAGAACAGAATATGAAGACAAGTTCATAGATCAGGGGATAAAGATCAAGTATCTGGCGATCGAGAAGTGATCAGCCTGATCGAAAATGTGAATATAGATAGAAATGGGAAAGGAGATATCATAATGCTGTTTGCACACGAGAATGGAAGAACTATCCCGAAGGAAGATAAGATCTTTGCTATCAACGGGAGAGCCAAGGCTATGATAGCCGAAGAGGGAAAGGAAAATGTGATCAACGCGACTATCGGAGCGCTGCTCGATGACAACGGAGACCTCACGGTGCTTTCGTCTGTCATGGATGCTCTTGGAACGCTGGAGCCTGTAGACTTTGCGGAGTACGCGCCGATCGGCGGCACCCCGGAGTTCAAGGCCGCGGTAGAGAAAGCGCTGTTCGGATCGAAGAGACCGGAGGGCGAAGTCAGAGTATGCGCAACGCCCGGCGGCACCGGAGCGATCAGAAATGTCATTGCGAACTATTCGGAGCCGGGAGACAAGATCCTGACACACGACTGGTACTGGGCGAACTACAAGAATATAGCGGGAGAGCTCGGCAGAGGTTTTGAGACTTTCAGCTTCTTCAATGAAGAGGGAACTTTCAACGCTGATGATTTCGAGAAGGTGCTCGGCGAAGTGGCGAAAGAGCAGGACAGCCTCGTAGTCATCATCAACACACCGGCCCACAACCCGACGGGATATACGCTTACTGACGATGACTGGAAGAGAGCCATCGCGGCTATGAACGACGTTGCGGCGGAGTGCAAAATTACGCTCTTCATCGACGTCGCTTACATCGACTTCGCGGGAGACGAGGAGAAGGCGAGATCGTTCATGCTGCTGCTTCCGGAGCTTTCGGAAAACGTATTTACGATATTCGGATACAGCGCTTCGAAGACGCTTACTCTCTACGGAATGAGATGCGGCGCCCTCGTATGCCTGGCAAAGGACGAAGAGGCTGCTGAGGAATTCAGGAAGGTCGCTGAGTTCTCCGCCCGCGCGACATGGTCGAACTGCACGAGGGCGGCTCAGGTCGTCATGGGCAAGATATATAACGATCCTGAGCTCGAGGCGAAGGTCGATGCCGAAAGGGAAGGCATCAGAGACATGCTGCTCGAGAGAGGAAAAGCGTTTGAAGAGGCGCTTCACGAGGAGGGCGTCGAAAGCGTACCCTTCGATGCGGGATTCTTTGCGAGCATAGCCAGCGACGATCCGGACGCAGTCAGCGCGGAGCTTGAAAAAGAGGGCATCTTCACCGTACCTCTCGCGAAGGGCGTTCGTGTATCGGTAGCGTCGATATCAAAGGAGAAATGCGTGAAGGCTGCAAAGGCCATCGCGAAGATAATGAAGGC
>CAMNNG010000100.1 GCA_946545145.1 uncultured Bacillota bacterium | reverse complement strand
AGATGCCACTACCTCGCGGAGAACCTGGAGAACGTCATCGTCCTCCACGGCGACGGTACGGACATAGACCTTCTTGAAGAAGAAAACATCGACGACATGGATGCAGTCGTCACAGCGACAGGCTTCGACGAAGACAACCTCCTCCTCGCCCTCATGGCAAAGAACAAGGGCATCGAGGATGTCATCGCCAAGGTCAGCCGCGGCATATATACGAACATGGTATCGGAGATGGGCGTCGACATGGCTCTCAACCCCCTCGATATCACGGTATCTCAGATCCTCAGGGTCATTCAGGGAAAGAAGCGCGTAGTATCATCGCGCCTCATCCAGGGACAGGCCGAGATCATCGAGATCAACGTCGACCAGCGCATGAGGCTCACCAGGCGCCCGCTCAAAGAGCTTACATTCCCGAGCGGCGTTCTTATCGCGGCCATCCACCGCGGCAAGGAGCTCATAATCCCGAACGGCGATACAGAGATAAAAGACGGCGACAGAGTACTGATCGTCTGCCTGCTGTCGGATATAATAGAACTTGAAAAACTGCTTCGTAACACGAAGAAACTCGATTTTCTGAAATAGTATGGGGTTTTGTTATAAGTCGATAGGCAAAATACTCAGCCGTGTCCTTGCGATGCTCGGAGCAGCCATGTTCCTGCCCGTGATGACGGCCTTAGCGTACGGAGAATATGTCTGCGTACGCGCTTTTATGGTGGTCTCGATCCCGTGCATCCTCACCGGGCTGATCCTCGCATGGATCATACCCTACTCGGCACACAACATGCGCCTGCGCGACGGATTCTTCCTCGTGACTCTGACGTGGCTCCTGCTCGCCTCGATCTCGGCGCTGCCGATCGTCATCTCTGGCTCGATGCCGAACTGGATCGACGCATTCTTTGAAATGTGCTCCGGCTTTTCCACCACGGGCGCTACCGTGTCCGACAATGTCGAAGCCCTGCCCCACGCCGTCCTGCTGTGGCGTTCGTTCTCACACTGGATCGGAGGCATGGGAATACTGGTCTTCGCCATAGCGTGGATGCCCGCTCTGGGAATAAGCGGGCAGGAGATCGCCGAGGCAGAGACGCCGGGACCGGTGCTTTCAAAGATATCACCGAAGATGAGCCAGACGGCCCGCGACCTCTACCTCATATACATCGCATTCACGCTCATCGAGACCGTCCTTCTCCTGATCGGAGGGATGAGTCCGTTCGACGCTCTGACGCATTCATTCGCGACTGTAGGAACAGGAGGCTTCGGAAACTACAACGACAGCATCGCCCACTTCGGCAGCACATATATCGATATCATCATCACAGTATTCATGCTCCTCTCGGGGGTCAACTTCAACCTCTTCTTCCTCGTACTGAGAAAGAGATTCGGTGATGCGGTCAGAGACGACGAATTCAAAGCTTATGCTATGATATTCTCTGTTGCGACTCTGATAATCGCATTCTACGGAACGGCCGCGGGCACCTTCGACGATTTCTTCGAAGGCCTCCACCACGGAGCTTTTCAGGTCGCTTCCATTCTGACGACTACAGGCTTCGCGACATGTGACTTCGGCCTGTGGCCGCCTCTCTGCCTGATGGTGCTTTTCATCCTGTTCTTCATAGGCGGATGCTCATCATCGACGGCAGGCGGCCCCAAAGTCGTCCGTATACTGATAATGATGAGGATGATAGCCAGGAGCGCAGCTCTCAAACTCCATCCGAACGCATATATAACTATCAAATACAACGACAGAAAGTTCAGCACCGATACGGTGCAGGGAATATGCGCGTTCATATTCCTGTATATGGTCACGCTCTCCTGTCTTACCATGATCGTGTCGCTTGACAACTACGATATTGTGACTTCCCTTTCCGCGGCGGCAAGCTGCCTCGGAAACATCGGACCGGGACTGGGAGCGGCAGGACCCGCTTACAGCTTCAACATATTCTCGGACGGCGTGAAGTTCATGCTTTCGCTCGCTATGATAGCCGGCAGGCTTGAGCTGTTCACGCTGCTGATGATGTTCTCCAGAAGGTTCTGGCTTCCGGACGAATAGGCATCAGGCCGCAGGCACGATGCAGGCAGCGGCAGAAAAGATACATAGATAAAGGAAAAGTAATGGGACTCGTTTACAAGACAATGGTTTGCATAATAGGCCTTATAGCAGGCATCAGCGGAGCATTCATGCTCCTGCCGATGATCTGCGCCTTTTATTACCATGATCAGGAGGCAGCCCAGATATTCGGTCTCACAGGCGTGCTTTCGCTCGTGATTGGCTTCCTCATATACAAGTTCATGCCGAGGTCAAGGCACTCCATGCATTCGAGAGACGCTTATCTCATAGTTTTCGCCGCATGGATCACCGTATCGATCATCGGAGCCGTGCCCTACTATCTCTCCGGTGAGGTGACCAGCATATGCGACGCCCTGTTCGAGTCGGTGGCCGGCTTTACGACGACCGGCGCGACGGCTCTTGGAGAATCGCACTTCAGCGAACCGTTCATCCTGTGGAAAGCCATCACGCACTGGCTCGGCGCCATGGGAATACTCATCTTCGTCATCACTGTCCTTCCGACCATGGGGCCGGGCGGACAGAGGATAGTCGCCGCGGAATCTCCGGGAGCAGGTCTTTCCGCGACATCGCCAAGATCGAAAGACCTCGCGAAGCTGCTGTACCTCATATACTCTACGCTTACTCTGGCGGAGTTCCTGATGCTGTACTTCGGAAGCGACATGGGCCCCTTCGAGGCTCTGATCAACTCCCTCGGCAGCATATCCACAGCAGGCCTGACCTTCCATCCATCGGGAGTCGCTTACTACGACAGCGTCTACGTCGAGGTCGTTCTTTCGGTGTTCACACTGCTGGCATCGATCAACTTCCTGCTGTTCATCTACCTGATCAAGCGGAACTTCAACCACATAAAAAGAAGCTACGAGCTGCGGGCATATCTCGCGTTCATAGCTGTTACTACGCTGCTTATCACGGCTGACCTCACCAGCACCGAAGCGTATCAGACCTTCGGCGCGTCACTGAGGCATGCCTTCTTCACGGTCACGTCGTTCATGACGACGTCCGGACTCGTCCTGAGCGATTACAATACATGGCCTACCTTCAGCAAGATGATCCTGTTCACCATGCTCTTCATGGGCGGATGCGTAGCATCGACATCAGGCTCGATCAAGATGCTGAGGATCCTCGTAGTGCTAAGGCTGATCAAGAGAGGCTTCTTCAAAAAGCTCCATCCCCGCTCAGTCAAGGCAGTAAAGCTCGGAGACAACAACATCAACTCGGCGATGGTATCGTCCGTCACGAGCTTCGTAGCGCTGTACTTCGCAACGTTCCTTATCGGCTCCGCCGTCCTTGCGATCGGAGGAAGCGATCTGGAAACGGCCATGGGAGCTGCGGCATCGCTGCTGTCGACGACGGGAGCTTCGTTCGGCGACATCGGAGCATCCGGAAACTACTCCCTGTTCAGCGGCCCGCTCAAGCTTTTCATGTGCATGCTGATGCTGATCGGAAGACTCGAGATGTACACCGTATTCCTCATCTTCCTGCCCTCGTTCTGGAACCCGAACAGAGTCAGGACCGGCTGATAAGGCTGCCGGAAGACGGCCAGGCAATCTGCAGGAAACCTGGCAGGCCAGCTGTTGCAAAAAGAAACGAAACCGCAGGACATATCGCCTGCGGTATTTTTTCGTCTGCATATCTTCATACCCGGATATCTGATCTGGATATCCGGAGGCTGATCAGATGATCCTCCGTTCAGATCATCCACCGTTCTGAACATCCAGGTCCCGGATCAGATGAATCTATGATCAGATGATCACATATCCCTGTCAGGACCACCGCCCCCTGTTAGAGGAACGTCTTGTAATCCTCGAGATTCTTCTTCAGCGTGTTCGGTATATCGAGGCCGTACGGGCATCTGCTTACGCACTGACGGCACTCTATGCACGTCTCGATCTTCATCATCTCACTTTGCCAGTGCTCGGTCGTCCACGCATCCTCCGGCGCCCTTCTGATCATGAGCGACATCCTGTTGCAGTCGTGGATCTGTATCTCCATCGGGCACGGCTCGCAGTAGCCGCATCCGCGGCAGAAATCTCCGGCCAGTTCAGCCTTTTCCGTCTCTATGTAAGCGAGCATCTCATCGTCCAGCACCGGTTCGCTATCCTGATACGATAGGAACTCGTCGAGTTCGGACTCCCACTGGATGCCCCAGATCGGCAACGTGTGCTCGAACTGTGTCTGATAGGCGTAAGCAACATCAGACCTCTTGATAAGCCCTCCCGCGAGACCCTTCATGCAGAGGAATCCCATGTCTTTTTCGGCGCACTTCTTAACGATCTCGAGATCCTTTTCATCAGCAAGATATGAGAATGGGAACTGCATCGTCTCGTATAGGCCCGACTCGATCGCTTCCATGGCGACGGCGTGCCTGTGGTTAGTTATTCCGATGTGGCGGATCTTTCCCTCTTCTTTCGCCTTCAGCGCCTCATCGTAAAGACCGCTCTCATCACCCGGCTTCGGGCAGAACGCCGGATTGTGGAACTGGTAGATGTCCACATGATCCGTCTTCAGAAGCTCGAGGGAAGTCTCGAGATCCTCTCTCATCTTGTCCGCGGTCTGCGCCATCGATTTCGTAGCGATGAATATATTGTCTCTGACATCGCTCAGCGCGTTGCCGATCTTCTCCTCGCTGTCGCTGTATACCCTTGCTGTATCAAAGAAATCGATACCGTTCTCGTAGGCTTTCCTGAGGATCTTCACAGCCTCATCCATGTTCCTTCTCTGTATCGGAAGAGCTCCGAACCCATTCTTGTTGACTACGATGCCGGTCTTTCCAAGTCTCATCTTTCTCATATCACGATTCTCTCCTTGTTC
>CAMNNG010000099.1 GCA_946545145.1 uncultured Bacillota bacterium | reverse complement strand
GCCGGATACAAAATGGCCATAGTAACATCGAGGGTCAGACCGACCAGTCTGAACGCTCTCAGCTTCCTCGGCATAGACAGCTTTTTCGATACGGTCATCACAGCCAACGACTGCACGAAGCACAAGCCTGATCCTGAGCCGGTAGACCTTGCCCTCGAAGGGCTCGCTGTGGCGCCGGAAAAGGCCGTCATGATAGGCGACACCACATTCGACATGGGCTGCGCGAGGAACGCCGGGGTCAGATACGTGATGGTCGGATGGTCTTCGTCGGTGCCGGGCGGAAGACCGGAAGGAGAGCAGCCGGATGCCGTCATCGAAAAGCCGGAGGATCTTCCGGGGATACTGGCACACTGATCAGCTGACGTATCGACGCGCAAGACAGAAAATCACACTCAACGAAACGAAAGAGAAAAAGATGCTGAATATATATTACGCAAGAGAGAGCATCGACAAAGACAGGTTCATATATGAACACATAAAACCGGGCAGCATCGTCATCGTGCCTGATCAGTTTTCACTGCAGGCGGAGCGGGATGCCCTCTTTTATATGCAAAAAGATGCTCTGATGGACATAGAGATACTGTCGTTTTCGAGGCTCAGAGACAGGGTGTTCTCTGAGACCGGCGGGGCGCTTACCAGGATGATAGACCGGCAGGGCCGGCACATGCTTCTCGCCAGGATCATGGCGCACATCGCGGATGACCTCGAATTTTACGGCAAGTACAGAAGGAAGGCCGAGTTCATCGACATGATGAACGACATGATATCGGAGCTCAAGCAGTACGACATCACGCCGGAAGAGCTTTCGAAGATGACTGAAGAGACGGCGGGCCCGCTGCTCAAAAAGAAGCTGGGCGAGATCGGCGCCGTCTACGAGGCTTATGAAGAAGCGATCAGCGGCCACTACATCGATACGGAAGACCTGGCGGAACTCTTCTGCCGGAAGATCCCCGAGAGCAGGTTCGTTGCCGAAAACGAGATCTGGATATACGGCTTCGATGTGTTCTCGCCGAAGAACCTGAAGGCGATAGGTGAGATGATAGGCGCTTCCCGCGGAGTAAGCGTCGTGCTCACATACGACGACGACCCGGCGGACGCCGATCTTTTCAGAGCGTGCAAAGAGACTCTTGAGAAACTGGAAGATCTCGCGATGGAAAGGAACATGCGCCCTGAAGAGAGCCGCATACCGGACACGTACAAGAGAAAGCTCTGCCAGGTGACCGAGCACATCGAAAAGAATATATACGCGCTGCCGTTCCAGGCTTCGGAAGACGCTGAAGGGCTGACGCTGGTAAGAGCAGACGATGAGGCGGCCGAGGCAGAGACGGCTGCGGCCTTCGTTTCATCGCTCGTCAGGGACAAGGGCTACAGATATTCGGATATACTCGTGATCGCGAACGACATCTCAAAGCGAGGCCCGATGTGCAGGCGCATATTCGCCCGCCACGGCATCAGGCTGTTCGTGGACGAGAAGAGAGGCATACTGCATACGCCTCCGGCAGCCTTCGTGATCGCCCTCGGTGACGTCATAGCAAAGGGCTACCGGGCGGACGACGTGATCCGCCTCGTCAGGACAGGGCTCACGGACATCGGAAGAGAGCAGGCGGACAGGCTCGAAAACTACGCGAAGAAGTACCGCGTCCGCGGAAAGCAGTGGAAGGAGCCCTTCGAAAAAGGCGCTTCCGTCTACAGCGAGGAGCAGATCGCCGGGCTCGAAGAATCGAGAAAGATGGTCATCGAACCGGTGCTCGCCTTCCATGAAGAATACAAAAGCAGGCGCAGCGTAAGCGAAAAGGTAAAGACGATATATTCCTTCTTCGAGCAGATCCATCTCCCGGAGAAGATCGAAGCGCTGATAGACGCGCAGGAAGCGGCTGGTGACAGTGAAGCCGCCGAAGAGACGGCTCAGGTCTGGGACCGCATAGTCGGCATACTCGAGCAGCTGGTAGAGATAATGGGCGAAGAGACAGGAGGCACGATCAGCGCCGATGATCTCGCCCTCATGCTGAGGGCCGGCATCGAAGCGGTCGAGATCGGAGTGCTCCCGCCGTCGAGCGACGGCCTCATGATGGGAACGATGCAGAGGACCCGCGGCCAGAGGATCAAAGCCCTCGTCGTGATGGGCGCGAACGAAGGCGTCCTGCCGATGGATCCGGACTACTCCGGCATCCTTACTGACGACGAAAAAGAAAGGATAACTAAGGACAGCGAAGTCCAGATCAGCAAGCCGGACAGGCTCAGAGCAGCCGAAGAAGCGCTTGCGATATACAGGAACCTCTCAAAGCCGGAAAGCGAGCTGTTCGTCAGCTGCTCGGCCTCCGATGATGAAGGAAAGAACAGGCGCGCGTCGCACATATTCGAAAAGCTCGGTGACATGTTCCCGGGCGCGAAGGTGCGCGGTGATGTTTACGCGGCCGGAGATCCGCTCGAGCTCGTCGACGCCGTTGAGAGCACGGTGCTTGCAGCCGCAGGCGCAGTAAGCGAAGAGAAGGAGCCCTCGGACGTATGGAAGGAAGTATTCGCATGGCTCACAGGCAGCCGTCCGGAAACAGCATCGGCCATGAAGAGGGCGATGGAATACGACGGCAGGCTTGACAAGGTCGAGAGGGAACTGATCAAGAAACTATATGTTTCGGGAGACGGAGCCGTGAGGATGTCCGCTTCCAGGCTCGAAAGCTTCAGCAAGTGCCCGTTCGCTTACTTTATGAAATACGGCCTCAGGGCCGACGAAGAGCGCAGCTTCGAAGCCGACAGGCTCGGCATGGGAAGCGTCTATCACGAGTGCCTGATGAGCATCAGCAGGAGGCTTACCGATCTTGAGATCCCGGTCACGGATGAGGATTCCAGGTGGATGACGATCTCTGATGAGGATCTCGAGAAGATGACGGATGAGACTCTCGATGGGATAGTTAAAAAATATGATGAGGGCGTTTTCATCCAGGGAAGGCCCGAGATCTACAGGAGCAAGAGGATGCACGACCTCTGCGCTGCCAGCGCGAAGGCGATGGTGCGCCATGTCAGGAAATCCGGCATAGAAAAAATGATGTGCGAGGTGGACTTCGGGACAGGCAAGACACTGAAGCCTCTTGAGTTCGATACGGACGGCGGCAAGGTCATCGTCGAGGGAAGGATCGACAGGCTCGATCTTTCTGAGGACGGACAGGCCAAGGTCATAGACTACAAGTCCAGCGACAGGAAGATCGATATGGCGAGGCTCAGGTCAGGATGGGACATCCAGCTGGCGCTGTACATCAAGGTCGCTGAGGAGAATGGATACAGACCGGCCGGAACGTTCTATTACTACATCCATGAGCCGGAAGCTAAGCTCGAAGCGGCGGCCGCCCCGGCGGATCCCGCGGAGACAGAGCGGATGGATTACAGGATGACGGGTCTGTTCGCCGACGATGGAGATGCGCTTAAGTTCATAGATAATTCAGGAGAAGATAAGTCTGAGGTCGCGAAAGGTCTTGAGTACAAATCAAAAGGTGGTCTGAAAAAGTCCAAAAGCCAGTCCGGCCCTGTCAGCCGTGAGCAGCTCGAACAGATCGCCGATGATGCCGCAGCCGTTGCGGGCGAAGCGGCTTCGAAGATACTGGACGGTGATGTGACGATCAGACCGAAGAGGCAGAAGAACGATACGGCGTGCAGTGAATTCTGTCCGTACAAGGGAGTGTGCAAATTCGACACTGCCTTTGCGGGGCACAGATATGAATATATATGATGCTAAGAAATGTGAAACAGGAAAGTGAAGGGAAAAGAAATGGCGGCAAAAGAGAATGGCGCAGTGGATCTCGCAAAGCTTTTGAAAGGCCGTAAGACAGAGGAGCGCCGCATCAGATATGCGTCGCGCGATGTGATGCTCTATGCTCTGGCAACGGGAGCGGGGCCGGAAGATCTTGCTTACACTTTTGAAAAAGGAAAGGACGGCGGGGGGCTGAAGGCGGTCCCGTCTTTCGGAACGGTGCCGTGCTGGCCGGCGATGATCATTGAGCCGCACTACGATATCCCGAAGCCCGCATCGATGATGGCTCTCGAGTACATCGATCTTGAAAAGCACTATCTGCATATGGACCACGAGCTGGTAATGGAAAAGCCGGTCGATCCTTCGGGCGGCGAGTTCGTATGGCAGAGCGAGATCACGGATGTGTACGACAGAGGCGAGGGAAAAGGCGCGGCTGTTGAAGAGGAGCTCGTGGTCAGGGACGGGAGCGGCGAGACTGTATGCATCAACAGGTTCAAAACATATTTCTTTGAGGGCGGCGGATTCGGCGGCGAGCCTATGCCGAAGAACAAGGTCGCTGTTCCGGAAAGAGAGCCGGACTTCACATGTGATGACTATGTCGGTCCGATGCAGCATATGATATACCGCCTGACAGGAGACACGAACCTGATCCATGCCGATCCCGCGTTCGCGAAGAAGTACGGGATGGAAGGCCCGATAGTCCAGGGTCTGTGCTCGTTCGGCTTTGCGTGCAGGATGCTCGTAGAGGCGTTAATCCCGGGAGAGCCCGAGCGGATGAAGAGGATGGCTGCGCGGATGAGCGCTGTCCTCTATCCGGATACACCGGTAAGGCTCGAGGCATGGGATGAGACTGCTGCTCTGGGAAAGAACGCTGCTGTTTTCAGACTGATGAACCTCAAGACGGGGCAGGCCGTTTTGGACCGCGGCGTCTTTGAATGGCAATAAATCATTGACTTTCACTGCTTTTATTAGTACAATAGACGAGCAGGTTTGCTACTGTAGCTCAGCTGGCAGAGCAGCACATTCGTAACGTGCAGGTCGTCCGTTCGATCCGGATCAGTAGCTCCAAAACAGAGCCGTTTGCCAGAAAGGCGAGCGGCTCTCAATGCCTGGGGCATTAGCGCAGCTGGGAGCGCGTTTGACTGGCAGTCAAGAGGTCACGG
>CAMNNG010000098.1 GCA_946545145.1 uncultured Bacillota bacterium | reverse complement strand
ATGCTTATAGAAGCCGATACGGACGCGAGCGTCGTCATCAAGGACCAGATGTCGCAGGTCAACAACTTCAAGGCGATGGTCGGCTCGGGCCACAGCTGCGACCTGATGATCAGTTACGACGGCACGCTTCTGACCACGTTCCTGCACCTCGATCCGTCGGACGTTCCGGAAGGCGAGACGCTGTACGATTTCGCGAACCGCAAAGGACACGAGAAGTACGATGTGACGCTGCTCGGAAAGATGGGCTTCAACAATACGTACGCCATCGCGGTGCCGCAGGATATCGCGAAGAAGTACAAGCTTGAGAAAGTAAGCGATCTCCAAAAGGTCGCAGGCAAGCTGACCTTCGGCGCTGAGCACGAATTCTTTACGGCTGAGGGATCGATGAAGTACGGACCGTTCACGAAGTTCTACGGTCTCAAGTTCAAGGGTTACAAGGCGGTCGACGTTTCACTGAAATACTCGGCGGTCATGAAGGGCGAGTTCGAGGTGACAGAGGTGTACGCTACGGACGGACTGAACAAGAAGGCGAACCTGAAGATACTGGAAGACGATCAGCATTTCTTCCCGGAATACAACGGCTGCTTCCTCGTCCGCGAGGATACGTTCGACAGGTTCAGCGATGTGGCACCGAATCTGAGACAGGTGCTCTCGAAGCTGGACGGTCAGATCTCGACTGAGGAAATGTCGGAGATGACGTATAAGGTCGATGTCGAGGGACAGGATATCGATGCCGTCGCGAAAGAGTTCCTGGAGAAGAAGGGACTGCTGTAGGGATCCGGAATGAAGAAATGAAAAACGCGCCCGAACGGATCGGGCGCGTTTTTTGGTGTTTCCACTGGTGGTTTTTTAGTTATAACTGCTTGTTACTTATCATATATTCTCATTCCTATAAAAGGATGATCAGGCTGCTTTCTGAGCGTTTACCGGAGCTGCAGCACCTTTCATGACTCTGAGCTGCGGAGCCTTTGCCGGTGTCTGCTCTGCTTTGGCGCTGAGACGGTTCACTCCGAGCACGAATGCTGCCGCGCCCGCGAAGATGACGCTCCAGATCGCTGCTGCGCCCGCGGGGGCTGTGATCCCTGTGCTCGCCATAGTACCGAGAACTGCGGCGAGGAATCCGTTGAATGCTACGCTTGTCCAAAACTCTTTTCTTTCCATTTTAGTTCTCCTTTCTTAATCACATTTCACATTGACTTATCACATTTCATTTTGTTTTCGGTGTGCACCGTTTTTCTTCTTGACCATAGTATGCATCAGGCAGCATAATAAGTAAAACGGTAGAATTCAATGGTTGCCATAACGATTTGTTATATAAAGAAAAGTGCTGAAACGACAGGCAGCGCGGCAGTAAAAAGCGGCAGGAAAGGGAGGATCATATATGGATGTGAGAAAGTATGAAGCGATCATCAGGATCGCTGAAGAGGGGACCGTGTCCGCTGCGGCAGAAGTACTTGGCTATTCGCAGGCGGGAGTAACGCAGATGCTGAACAGTGCCGAGCAGGAGATGGGTCTGAAGGTATTCGAGAGAACGAACAAGGGCGCGAAGCTTACTGAAGAGGGAAAGCGGCTTCTTCCTCTGTTCAGACAGATCGTCAACTGTCAGGAGAACATCGATCAGGAGACGGCAAAGCTGAGAGGACTTGAGGTAGGTACGGTCAGGATAGCAGGATACTCCAGCATCGTTATCAACTGGATCCCGAGGATCCTTACTGTCTTTTCTAAGGAGCATCCGGGGATAGATGTCTGGGTCACGGACTGCAATGTTCAGGGTGAGGCGCTCCAGCGGCTGAGAGACGGGCTCATCGATATCGCATTTTGTAAGATAACAGAAGATGTTGAACTGTATGGGGAAGGATTCATAAAAGACAAATATTTGATATCGATGGCGGAGGGCAACCCTCTTGCGAAAAAGCAGAAAATCAGTATGAAAGATCTGGAGATGCAGAACCTGCTGACTGAGACTCAAGGGCTGTTGCCGGACTTGGATGATGATGAACTACCCGGTGTTACGGAGATGAGCAAAAGGACCCACTATTCATCTACGCTGTTAGGCTCGCTGCAGAATATGGTCAAAAATGACATCGGTGTCTCTTTTTCATCGGAACTGATGAACCGCGTACTTGATGGGGAAGGTGTCATCTCCAGACCGCTGGACCAGGATCTTTGCAGGACTTTGGGCTACTATGTCAGGTCGAAAAATGAAATGTCGTATGCAGCGGCAGAGTTCATAAAATGCGCAAAAAAAGTGATCAGGACCATGTATGCCGATGATCCTGATCATGAAGTTTTGTTCGATGCCTGAGAAGCGGTCTATTTAGAGATACCATCTGCGATCCTCTTTATGACTTCGACGGCTGTATCTACATCTTCTTTCGTCGTGCTGTAGGACGAGACGCTGATCCTGATGACGGCCTCTCCCCTCCATTTGCTTGGTCCGCACCATATCGTTCCGCTCCTTTGGATGGCGGCGAGGACGGCGTTCGTCTCTTCGTCCGATCCGAATTTGATCATCAGCTGGTTGAAGGACGGCGGGAGCACGACGGTGATGCCTGCCTTTTCCAGTTCTTCGCCGAAGTACTGAGTGTTGTCGCACATGTCATCGACCATTTTGGCGATGCCGTCAGCGCCGAGGCTCTTTACTATCGACCACAGGACTACGCCGTAAGCCCTCCTCGACATCTCTGTCGTGTACAGCATTCCGTCGCGTTTGTCGCTGAACTCGAGGTACGGTGCTCCCGCAGTCAGCGCATCAGCTATCGCCTTGCGATCCCTGCAGAAGACGAGACCGCAGTCATATCCGGAGTTGAGCGTTTTGTGAGCGTCGCAGGACCAGGAGTCGGCCTTTTCAAGACCGGGAACATTGTCCCTCTGCTTCGGCGAGGCGGCAGCCCAGAGTCCGAAAGCTCCGTCGACATGGACCCATGCTCCTGCTTTGTGAGCTATATCGCAGACTTCGCCGATCGGATCGAATGAACCTCCGTTGACGTTTCCGGCCTGGACCAGTACGAGGCATGTTTTGTCGAGCTTTGGCATCTCGCCGGGGATGATGCGTCCGAGTTCGTCGCAGGGGACGAGCTCTGCTTCCTCAGAACCGAAGCCGACGACAGAGAGGCTCTCTTTGACCGCCGCGTGTATCTCTTCGCTCATGACGAGCCTGACTTTCGGGGCGCCTCTGAATCCTTTTACATGTATGTCATATCCCTGCTTTTTGAGGAGATAGTCTCTTGCTGTGGTAAGAGCGCAGAGGATCGCGTTCGTCGAGCCTGTCACGGCGCCCATCGCTGTTCCTTCGGGGAGCCCGAGAATGTCGACGATCCATTTCTCGGCGACGCTCTCAAGCTTCGCTGCCGAGGGAGAACCGATGAACATTGCGCCGTTCTGGTTCCATGCGTTCATTAGCCAGGATGCGCCCAGAGCTGCCGGGAGCATATTGCCTGTAACGAATCCGAAGTAGCGTCCGGTCGTCGTCCCGACGTTCGCCGGCGCGGCATATTCGTTCAGCATATCCAGAACGTCAACGGCCGCCGTGCCTTCTTTTGGGGTGGGGCCATCCAGGTTCTCGAGGCCCGCGATCGCCTCATCAGAAGGGAAGGCCGGCATATCAGCCGCCTTTTTAGTATATTCCAAGGATAGTTCTTTCGCTTTTTCGATCACGTCCAGTTTTTCTTTCGTATCACTCATGACGACTCCTTTCGCGCCGCTGCGCATGCACTTCATATATATTTGGTTCAGTGTACCACATATCCGCGGTGTTCTCCATTGTCTTTGGAGAGAAGACGGCATTGTTGGAGAGGGGGAAGCTGCGCGTCCGGTCCGTGCCGGGCGTTGGAAATGAGTCTCTACGAAAAGTGCGCGTTTTAGAAGGAAAAAGTACACATTTTGAGGATGTGTATACGAAGACATTTCAATTTTTAAGTGAAAAGTACACTTTGACCGATGCGAGGAGATGTTCGCGGCTGAACAGGAGGCTTAAAAGTATGTTGGAAGCGGGATCATGACACTTATTTTGCGCGATAAGCGAAGCCAGGCAGCGAATTTGGAACCAGAATCAATGAAAAGTGTACTTTTGCAGCTTATTCAGAGTCGATATCGTACAATCGAGAAGGGCGTCCGGTTATCGCGCAGTTTAGTGCATTTAGAATAATATGTTTAGAATAGTGCGTTTCGAATGATCTTGAAAATGGATTTGTTGGCATGGGCGTAGTGAGATGGTATAATATCGTATCTGCAGAAGAAGCTAAGCAAAGGCAGTAAGCAGATCAGCAAAAGGATCGGCAAAAAGAAAAGCGGAATACGAATCGGTCATGAGGCATGAGGCCATGTGGTAATGAGGTCATGAGTTCATGAGAGCATGATCGGGATCGGAAAGATATGAAGATATGGCAATGGTAAGAATAGGAGAATGAGAAATGCTTAAAGGTAAAAACGTATTGCTCGGCGTCACGGGCGGCATCGCCTGCTACAAGGCGGCAGCTCTGGCAAGCGCTCTGAAAAAACAGGAAGCCGACGTCCATGTTGTAATGACGGAGAACGCGTGCGAGTTCATCACTCCGCTCGTATTCGAGACCCTCACGGGGAACGAATGCGTCGTGGATACGTTCGAGAGAAAAGGCGCTTTCGATGTGAAGCACATCTCGCTGGCGAAGGCAGCTGACCTCGTAGTCATCGCTCCGGCGACGGCGAACGTGATCGCAAAGCTGGCTCATGGACTGGCTGACGATATGCTTACTACGACGGTGCTCGCCTGCACGGCGAAAAAGCTGGTAGCGCCTGCGATGAACACTGCGATGTTTGAAAACCCGGTGACGCAGGACAATATAGAGATACTGAAGAAGTACGGATACGTGATCATCGAGCCGGCTGAAGGTCTGCTCGCGTGCGGCGACAGCGGCAAAGGCAAGATGCCGGAGCCCGAAGTCATCCTGGACTATGTGATGAGAGAGATCGCTT
>CAMNNG010000097.1 GCA_946545145.1 uncultured Bacillota bacterium | reverse complement strand
CTTTTTCATCTCATCCGCGCAGTCGAGAGTGATGTCGTTTTTGAATAGTTTCATTATTTCTCCTACTTTACTATCTTTGAGATCGCCTTGAAGTGCTGGTCAGCCGCTGTGAGAAGCAGGTCGAAGAGTATCGATTCGTAAGCGGATATTGTTGCGCCTGCTTCAGCCATCAGCGCCATGGCTGTGTCTCTTGTGTATCTTTTGCGCGATGATACGCAGTCGCCTGCGACGATGACATCGTAGTCTTCATCGATGAGATCGAGCACTGTCTGCTGGACGCATACGTGAGTCTCGCATCCGGCTATGATGACTGTTTTTCTGCCGGTCTCCTCGAGGCGCTTCGCGAAGTCTTCGTTCAGGAAGCAGCTGAACTCTTTCTTCTCGACATGTTCGAATTCGCCGACCTTCTCGGCGATATCTTTGACGGTCTCGCCCATGCCCTTCGTGTACTGCTGTGTGATGATGATCGGAAGATCGAACTCCTTCGCTCCGGCGATCAGTTTGCCGGTGCTCTCGATGACCTTGTCCGCATTCACCATGGCGGGCATGAGTTTTTCCTGAAAGTCTATCAGGACAAGTACTGCGTCTTCTCTGTTTGCTCTTATGCTCATTTCGGTTTCCTCTCTGCTTGTTGGCTTATTGGTTTTTGCTGATATATTATCGGGATCTGCTTCGACGTTCAGGTCATACCGTTTCTGATTGGTGAGTCGCGATCCTCTATAGTTCCCACGTCCTTCGCATCGCCCAGACCTTCTCATGGTTCGTAAGATCGAAGAAGAGCGGGGTGATCGTCGCGTAGCCTTCCTGCATCGCGATGACGTCGATGTCTGTGTTCTTGCTGTCGTAGACGACAGGCTCTCCGGAGTATCTGAACTTCGGAAGGCCGCCTTCGGATTTTTCGGCGTCGAACCAGTTGTCGTATTCTCTTATGCCCAGTCTGCAGACTTTGACACCTGCTATTTCTTCGGGCGGCAGGTTAGGCGTGTTGATGTTGATCGTTGTCAGGTTGTCAAGACTCGGGAATTTTGCCAGCGTCTTGAGCGCAAGGTCGCACGCGAGGTCGAAGTGACAGGCGTTCGAACTGCTGACGCTTACGGCGCAGGCCGGCACTCCGCAGAGGTTGCCTTCGATGGCCGCGGAGACGGTGCCCGAGTAGAGCGTGTCCGTTCCGAGGTTGCTTCCGTGGTTGATGCCCGAGAAGACCATGCCGATATCGATGCCGTCTTCTTTGAAAACACGCATACCGATCTTGACGCAGTCTGCCGGAGTTCCGTCCACAATGATGGCGCCCTCGGCGTTTTCAAAAGTCGTACGCTCGACAGTTATGTCCTTTCGCATCGTGATGCTGTGGGCGGCCGCGCTCATCTGAGTCCTTGGAGCCGCTATGTAAACATCGGCTCTTTCGCTGAGCGCTTCTGCCAGTCGTCTGATACCTTCGGCCTGTATGCCGTCGTCATTTGCTATAAGTATGTTCATATGGTTGTTTCTCTTTCGTTTGATTTTTTGCGGGAAGTCCTACACGCCTACTACCTCGCCGAGCACTTCGCCGATCGGAACGTGGATCGCGAGGTCGGCCGCTCTGTCCTGAGGCGTCGGCTGCTTGTTGATCAGCACCAGTTTGCTTCCTTTGAAGTAATTGACCATGCCGGCTGCCGGATAGACGACAAGCGATGTGCCGCCGATGATAAGAACGTCGGCGTTCCTGATGGCGTTGACCGCGCCGATAACTGTATCGTCGTCGAGGCCTTCTTCGTAGAGGACGACGTCCGGCTTGACGATGCCGCCGCACTTCTTACATCTGGGGATGCCGCCCTGCCAGTTGTCTTCGTCCATCGTATAGTCCAGATCATAGAATTCGCCGCAGTCCATGCAGTAGTTGCGGGCGACGGATCCGTGGAGCTCGTAGACAGTTTTGCTGCCGGCTTTCTGGTGCAGGCCGTCGATGTTCTGCGTGACGACCGCCTTGAGCTTGCCCATCTGCTCGAGCTTGGCCAGGGCGAGGTGCGCCTTGTTCGGCTGCGCGTCGGTGTAGATGAGGTTGTTCTTGTAATAATCGAAGAACGTCTTCGTATCGCGGACGAAGAACGAATGCGAAAGCAGTGTCTCAGGCGATGCGCCGTAGTCCCTCTTCGCGTTGTACAGCCCCTGCTCCGATCTGAAGTCGGGGATGCCGCTCTCGGTGGAGACGCCCGCGCCTCCGAAGAAGACGATGTTGTTGCTGTTATCTATTATTTCCCTGAGTTCATCAAGAATCTTTCCTTCCATGTTTTGACCTCCTTTTCGGTTGGTGTTAATGTTAGTTAGAGTATACCATATTTTGGCGGTGAATTTGGTGGTGAATATCACCCGGCGAAGGAGTGACCGCTGCCTGAAATAGTTGGGAGGCTTGTGTATTTTGGAATTAGTCCTAAACGTGGCGTGAAATCAAAAAAAGGGATAACTTTTCTCTTTAGACTGCACGTCATCGCATAAACGCTTGCCAATATAGGGCAATAACACGATGAATTCGATGCAGTAAACGACACATCTGTAAATTCTTGGAATTTATACTTTGGCGCGGTAAAGTGAATTATCCCCTTTGCCGTTTTTTTTGGGGGTTTGGGACTAAAATGGATTACTCACCGGTCGGGCATAACTGAGCTGACCGGCATCGATAACTTGAGTCGATATGCATGGCAGCGCGAGTTGACCCAAACGCAGTTGGAATAAGCCAAAAAGGTAAATTTTCATCGGCAAGCGTTCGGGATTTTCAGAGCGGACGAAGGATGAGTTGTGGATAAAGGCTGCTGCAGGGGATTATGTCAAGATGGTTTGGCTGAAGAGGCTCCGCGTCACAGACAGCCCCTCTTTGGCAAGCCAAAAGTTTACCCATTTTGCAAAAATCAAAGCCGATTGGGTCAACTCAGCTGCGTGACAAGATGCAACTCGGCCGCGTGCCACACTGAAGCGCGGCCTGGCTGAGGAATACACTGCAATCCCCGAATGACATTGTAATTACAGTATGATATAATGACCCCAAATGTGAAAACTCGTGTGAAAACTCGCGAAAGACGAAATTACAATAAACCTGAAAGGAAACCGGAAGGAAAAGAAGATGGCAGAAGAACTGAAAGAAGGACTGAAAGAAACAACGAACTTCATCCATCAGAAGATCGATGAAGATAACGAAAGCGGCAAGTACGGAGGGAACGTCCACACGCGTTTCCCGCCGGAGCCGAACGGATATCTCCACATAGGACATGCGAAGAGCATATGCCTCAACTTCTCGACGGCTGAGAAATACGGCGGCAAGTGCAACCTGAGATATGACGATACGAACCCCGTCAAGGAAGACGAGGAATTCGTAAAGTCGATCGAGGAAGACATCAAGTGGCTGGGATTCCAGTGGGACAACATCTTCTGGGCCAGCGACTACTTCGATCAGATGTACGAAGCGGCGGTCGAACTCATCAAGAAGGGCAAGGCTTATGTCGACGACCTGTCGGCTGAGGAGATCAAGGCTTACAGAGGAACTCTGAAGGAGCCGGGCAAGAACAGCCCTTACCGTGACCGCTCTGTCGACGAGAACCTCAGACTCTTCGAGGAGATGAAAGAAGGAAAATACGCCGACGGCGAAAAGTGCCTGAGAGCGAAGATCGATATGGCGAGCCCGAACATCAACATGCGCGACCCCGTCATCTACAGGATCGTGCACGCGACGCATCACAACACGGGCGACAAATGGTGCATCTATCCGATGTACGACTTCGCACATCCGCTCGAAGACGCGATCGAAGGCATCACGCACTCCATCTGCACGCTCGAGTTCGAAGACCACCGTCCGCTGTATGACTGGTCGCTGAACGAGCTGGGCTGGTGGGATCCGCAGCCGCAGCAGATCGAGTTCGCAAGGCTGAACGTCACGAACATGGTAGTAAGCAAACGCTATCTGAAGAAGTTCGTCGACGACGGTCTCGTTGAAGGATGGGACGATCCGAGAATGCCGACCATCGCCGGTATCAGAAGGAAGGGCTACACACCTGCAGCCATCAGAGACTTCTGCGAGAGGATCGGCGTTGCAAAGGCCAACAGCACGGTCGAGATAGGACTCCTTGAGCACTGCGTCAGAGAAGATCTCAAGGACAAGGTACCGAGCAGGAACGTCGTATTCGACCCGATCAAGGTCGTCATCACAAACTATCCTGACGATCAGACGGAAGAGATGGTCATGGAGAACAACCGCAACGTCCCGGAGATGGGCGAAAGAACGGTACCGTTCTCGAAGGAACTGTATATAGACGGAGCTGACTTCATGGAAGTTCCGGCGAAGAAATACTTCAGGCTCTATCCGGGCAACGAAGTAAGATTCAAAGGCGCTTACTTCCTGACATGCACAGAGTCGGTCAGGGATGAAGACGGCAACATCGTCGAGCTGCACTGCACTTACGACCCCGAGACGAGGTCCGGCAGCGGCTTCGAAGGCCGCAAGGTCAAGGGCACGATCCACTGGGTCGATGCGAAAACGGCAGTTAAGATCAAGGTCAGAGAGCTCGGCTATCTGATGAACGAGGACGAGAACGGCGAGCAGCAGTTCAACGAAGACTCGATGATCGTCAAGGAATGCTACGCTGAGCCGCTTATCGAAGAAGCGAAGGCGGGCGAAAGATTCCAGTTCTTCAGACACGGCTACTACATCGCCGACTCCAAGCTGACGACTGACGATGAAAAGGTCTTCAACAGCATCGTCGGACTGAAGAGCAGCTACAAGCCCAAATAGGCTGAAGGCCGGAGCTGGACAAGAACAGTGATAAAGATAGTAATAACGGTAGGCGTCGCGCTGGCCCTCGGCATCATCGCCGGCAGCGCGGCGGTCTATACTTTCAACAGGATGCCTGACGGATGGCTGGGAGCAGATGAAGAGGGACGCGATTCACAGCGGGTGAAGAGCGTTCCGTGGAAATACGTGCTTTCAGCCACGTTCATCGTTTGCGGTATTTATAC
>CAMNNG010000096.1 GCA_946545145.1 uncultured Bacillota bacterium | reverse complement strand
TTCTATCTCTCGCGAAGTCTGCTCACCATCTCAGTGATGGCGTCGTTCTTGAACTTGAAGCTCATCTTGTTGGCGATGAACCTGGCGCTGATGTTCTTGAACGCGTCTACGACTTCGAGGTTGTTCTCTTTGATAGTCGTTCCTGTCTCGACTATATCCACGATCACGTCCGTAAGACCGAGTATCGGTCCGAGCTCGATGCTGCCGTTGAGCTTGATGATCTGGATGTCGCGGTTCTTTTCGATGAAGTAGTTCTTCGCCGAGTTTACGTATTTCGTCGCGACCCTCAGAGTGCGGTCGCGGTCGTCTTCGAAGCCGACAGGAGCTGCCACGCACATGCGGCACTTTCCGATGTCGAGGTCGAGGAGCTCATATACATCAGGCTCCGTCTCCATCAGGATGTCCTTTCCGACTATGCCGACATCGGCCGCGCCGTGCTCTACGTATACAGCGACGTCGCTTGGCTTGACCAGAAGGTATCTGAGTCCGGCGTCTTTGCTCTCGATGACGAGCTTGCGGTCGTTGTTGGCGTAGTCTGGGCATTCGTAGCCTGCCTTAGTAAGCATCTCGTACACCTGATCTCCGAGCCTTCCCTTCGGAAGAGCGATGTTGATCATTTCGCGTTCGCTTACTGCGGCGGATCCTTCGCCCGGGCCCGCCTCGCCTGCGCCGCCGGCCTCGGCCTGGACAGCAGCTGCGCCTACTTCGTAGTACAGCGTGTCGATCTCATCGAGGTAGAGGGCGAAGCCGATCGCTCCGACGTTCCTTCCGAACAGCCTCATGGCGCGGTCGTACTGTCCGCCCGAGAGGACGTTCGCGGAAATGCCTTCGACGAAGCCGCGGAATATGACTCCGTTGTAGTAATCTATATCATTGACTGTGGAAAGATCTATGCGGACCCTGTCCGACAGGCCTCTTTCGTCCAGTCCTTTGCAGACATCCCTCAGTACGTCGAGAGCGTCTGCCATGGCCGTGTTCACGACGAGCTTTCTGGCTCTTGCTATCGTCTCCTGCGGGGAGCCGTACAGTTCGGGGATCTGCTCGAGCACTTCGATCTGCTCTTTTCTGAGTTTTGCCTGCGCGCCGATCTTTCTGATGCCGTCCTTGTTCTTCTGTCTGATGAGCCTGAGGATGTGGACGTAATCGTCATACGCCATGTTCATCGAACCGAGGAGTTCTGTTACGAACTCCATGTCCGAGATCTCCATGATGTAGTCCTCAGATACTCCTGCCAGGGATTTGACCGCCAGAGACAGTACGTCGGTTATCTCTTCGATGTCGACATTGCCGATCGACTCGAGGCCCATCTGCGATACTTCGCGGAAGTTGTTGCTCTCCTTGTCCTCCCTGTAAACGTTCTCTATATAATAAAATCTCTCGCCGGCCTCCATCGTCGCCTGCGAGTTCTTTATGATCGATAGTGTTACGTCCGGTTTGAGCGCCATCAGCCTGCCGTCAAGATCAGTGAAGGTTATGACCTTGTCGCCGCTGAGGAAGTCCTCGTTCGCTGCGTAGAGCGAGTATTCTTCGAACCTGCTCATCTTGAACTTTTTGTAGCCCTGCTTCTGATAGAGCGCTCCCAGAATGAGCTTCAGCTCCTCCGTCGGTTTCAGATTCAGTTCTTTGATATCCATTGTATGCCTCTCTGACTGTTTTCTGCCTGTTTTTGCTTCCTTTCTTTTCTTCATCGCTCTACCACGTTACCACTGCATTGTGGTAAAGCGACTGCGTCATTATATCACATCTCCCTGCTATGTCAACAGCTTTGAAGATTTTTTACATTTTGTATTCAGGATCGTATTTCTCCTTTATGAACTTTCTGAACGAATCAGGATCACCATAAGAGAACTTGTCCTTTACTGCCACGATCGCCGCATACTTTGCGATCATGAGGACGAACAGGTTCCTCGTCTCCTGAAGTTCGCCCAGCTCTCTGTAATGGAACGTCTTGACCTTGCCGAGCTCGGATATGACAACGTCCTCATCGGAGAACTGGATTATAGTCTCCGGGATGTTGCCTTCCATGTTCTTTCTGTCCTGAGCCATGGCGATCATAGCCGTCATCCTGTAGTAAAGATTCAAAATCACACCGAGGATCATGCAGATCACCGATACTTCCCAGAATATAGGCGCCTTTGAGTCAGAAATGCTGATCATACCTGTCATGCCCATGAGCATGAACAGCGCCGATGCTATCGCGATCACTATGCAGATGAGCCCGATGCGTCTCTGCGTTCTGCAGAGGATATACTTGTGGAACTCTCTGACTATCTTCTTGTCCTCAGTGTACCTGTTCTCGAATTTTACTTCATCCATAATACTAAAGCTTCTCTCCCTCCATATCCTTGTTAAGGATGTCATCTATACTGATGTCCGCGAGACCCATCTTGAGTTTGTCCTCAACTGAGTTCATGTTCTCGTGCACCCTGCATCCACCATGCGAATCGCGGTATTCGCACGAGTAGTTCGGATCGAGGCACGGCACGAAGGCCTTCTTAGTCTCGATCGTCTGCACGAGTTCAAGCAGGCTGACGCTCGCCGGCTCTACCGCCAGTCTGCATCCGCCCTTTGCGCCTCTAGTCACGTCGACATAGCCGGCTTTGGACAGCTTTCTCAGGATCTTGTAAGCGAACTGCTGCGGGATCATCTCCCTCTCAGCGATCTCGCCGACCGGATACTGTTTGCCGTCCTGCAGCGTCCTGAAAAAACGCAGCGCATAATCTGTTTCTCTTGTAAATAGCATATTTCTTTCTCCCAAACCAAACCATAAATACTATCCTTGTAAGTCATCCCTCCCATAGTCACAACCCATCATACTTTAATTGAACAATTATTGTCAATTCAAATCTCCCTATATTGCACACTATCTTGTGCAAGAGAAGGCTGAAACTTGAAGAATCGATGAAAATTGGCGCTCCTCCGGGCTCCGCTGGTGAAAAAATATATCTTTTCTGTTATACTTTCTCCACGGATGGCGCCTGCATGTGAGCAGGGCCGCATCTTATCTTATTTGAGAAGGAAGAAGGAAATGACGAAGAAGACATCACCCGCAAGGATCATCATCTGCATGATCTGTATAGTCGCCGTAGCATTTTCGCTCGGAGGCTTTGCTTCTCTCGAAAAGGCGGCAGCCAAAGAGAAGAAGCGCCCGAAGATCGCCGTCGAAGCCGGCCATCAGAAGCACGCCAACCTCAGTCTGGAGCGCGTAGGCCCGGACACGAGCGCGAGAAAGATCAAGGTCGCAGGAGGCACCACCGGTGTTTCTACGCGCGTGCCTGAATACAAACTCACGCTTGCGATAGCAAAGAGGCTCAGGAAAGAACTCGAGAGCCGCGGCTACACAGTATACATGGTCCGCACGAAGAACAACGTCAACATCAGCAACAGGACCAGGGCCATCAGGGCCAACCACAGCGGCGCTGACATATGCATCAGACTGCATGCCGACGACGCCGGCGCGAGCGGTCCGTCAGGAGCGAGCTGCCTCTACAAGACGAAGGCCAACAGATATGCTTCTGCAAAGACGAACCGGAAGAGCAAAAAACTCTCGAAGTGCATCCTGACAAAATACTGCAAGAGGACCGGCTGCAAGAACCGCGGCCTTTCGAAGAGAAACGACCTTACCGGCAGCAACTGGAGCAAGATCCCGACCACGCTGATCGAGATGGGCTTCATGAGCAATCCGAAAGAAGACCGCAAGATGCAGAAGGCCTCCTATCAGAAGAAGATGGCCAAAGGCATCGCGGACGGTATAGATGCTTACTACGGATACAAATAGTCAGCTTACTTCGCGCTGATCAGCTCAGGCATCGTCGCTTCAAAGTCGACGCCGTACCACGGCTCAGCCGGGTTCTTCAGCGTGACCTCGATAGTGTGCGCGGTATGGTCTGCCGCTATCCTCAGGGCATCGCGCCAGTCCATGCCCTTCATGATCTCACCGATCACTATACTTGAGAAAAGATCACCGGTGCCGTGATAAGCGGCATCGATTTTTTTGTTCTGATACAGATAGTACTCGCCGGTCGCGCGCTCGTAGCCCATGACGCCGGTCTTTCCCTCTTCAAGAGATACGCCTGTGAGGATGCTGATCTTCGCGCCGAGCTCGTCCAGCCTCGAAAGCATCTCCTTCACATACGCCTCGTCGTATTCTTCGCGGTACTCCATGCCCGTCATGAACGCTGCCTCCGTGATGTTCGGCACTATGATGTCCGCGCACGCGCACAGCTCAGCGTTCTTTTTCGCATAAGCCATATCGAAAGCCGGATACAGTTTGCCCTTGTCGCCCATGGCCGGATCGACAAAGATCAGAGTGTCATCGCCGCCGAAATCCGAGAAGAGCTGCTTCATCTGCTCGATCTGCTCCTCCGTCCCGAGATATCCGGTATATATGGCGTCGAACTTCACGCCTTCTCTCTTCCAGTGCTCCGTGATCGGTCCGATCTGATCCGACAGATCCTTGCATGTCCAGCCATTGAACATCGTATGTGTAGACAGCACCGCCGTCGGCAGTATGACCGCCTCGACTCCCAGGGCCGAAATGACCGGCAGCGCTATAGTAAGCGAGCACTTGCCGAGGCACGATATATCCTGTACTGTCAGTATTCTTTTCATTTTACCTGTTCCATCCTTTCTTCTTGCAGCGCATACTTTATGTAACGCGTCCTCTATTCTAACACAAAATCAGCAGATGTCATCTGCTGATTAAGGCAATTCGTTTCTCTATACATGCATATCACACGCATGTCTTTTCATGCGGGGCTCCCAGGTCTCAGTTCATTCTGATGCACATCATCGTGATATCGTCGAACTGCTCCGCGCCCAGGACGAACTCGTCGATGTCATCCCTGACGTCCATTATGAGCTGCTGCGGAGACTTGTCTTTCGATGCGTCGATGCGGGCAAGCAGCCTGTCGTTGCCGTACTGTTCATGGTCGCTTCTTTCAGCTTCTGTGACTCCGTCGGTGTAGAGGAAGATCTTGTCGCCGCTG
>CAMNNG010000095.1 GCA_946545145.1 uncultured Bacillota bacterium | reverse complement strand
TTCGCTTACTCGATCGTCGCGCTGATCACTTCGGTCAGAAGCTCTCTCTGATAAACATCGGTCAGCACGCCGAGGAACTCTATCTCGCAGGGCGGCAGAGCCTCGTCCTTCACGCTGAGTTTGTCCTGCGTGACGACACGGACTTTGTTTCCGTAAGTTCCCGTCTTGATGACTTTGCCGTTTTCGTCATACCAGTCGAACATGAACTGGAGGGTGTCGCCGGATTCGAGTTCGATGAGGCCCTTCTCCATGAACGAGAACGGGTTGTCTGTCCTCGTGTAGCCCTTGACATGGCCCACGGCTTCGGGGTCGCCCTCTTCCTTGACCGGATCCCATTCTATCTGTAGTTCGATCTCTTCTTCGCCGTTCAGGAGGGCTTTGGTCTTTCCTTTGTAGACGATGCCGTCCTTCGTCTCGGCCGGCGTGTCGGCCTCGTAGCTGACGAGTTCGCCGCCGATCTTGACCCAGGTGTCGTCCATCGTGACGATCGGATGTCCGTCCGCGTCCTCGCCTCCGAGGTGCTGTGTTCCGAGGTACATCCTGCCTTTGTCAGTCACCATGTAAGCAGCCGTCACAGCGTCTGTCACAATATCCCATGCGCTGTCCGGGAGCTCTACCTGGTAGCCTTCTTCCGTCTCCGTCATCGGGATGTCGACGAAGGTCTTTACTGTGTCGTAGTCCTCATAGCCTTCGACGTACCACGGCTCGGATTTGAGGGACTTGTATGTGCTCTGGGCGAACTGCTGCATGGCGCCGCTCGCCTTCACCGTATTCTGCGAGACGAGGATGCTGCAGAAGTTGTTGAAGAACTTCTCCTGCGATCTGAATTTCAGCTTCTTCAGCTGTTTGTATGTCTGTGAATACAGAGTCATGTCTTCGTACGGGAAGTCGACGGATATTCCGCTTATTCCCTCGGCCGAGTCTTTGTTCCGGCATACGACGCAGGCCTGCATGTTCTTTATGAGTTTTTCTATGTCGGCATCCTTCGCTATATCGTCACGGTAGTCCGCGCGCTTGAGATATGTCAGGAAATCGACCGCGTCGACCTGCTCAAAGTCACCGAACTGGTAAGCCTTCGCTCTGGCTGCCGAGAAGTCGGCGAACACTGTCGGGTCGTCCGGCATGGTCTGCGCCGAAGAGCTGTATATGTCAGCAAGGGCGTCGTAAGCGGTATCGACCAGAGCCAGATCTACGAGGGAGAGCGTGAACTCCGGATTCACCTTGCCGTCGTTCATCTCTTTGTTCACCTGGTCATATGTCGAGACCATCTTCTTTCCGAACTCTTCCATGCTGAGCGTCGGGTCTTCCGCCAGCGCTCCGAAGGCATCGGTGTAGTACCAGCCCGTGCCCGGCTCCGACTCCTGCGATGCCAGGAAGTAGTCCGCATAAGGTTCGAGGCTTTTTGCCATCT
Source organism: uncultured Bacillota bacterium (assembly GCA_946545145.1). Classification (GTDB taxonomy): domain Bacteria; phylum Bacillota; class Clostridia; order Peptostreptococcales; family Anaerovoracaceae; genus UBA3738. The sequence goes on along the minus strand of CAMNNG010000095.1, from coordinate 3,579 downwards.
CGATGCCCTGCATGAGGCAGGCGTCGAATCCGATCATATCGAACTTGATGCCGGAAGCCTTCACGGAAGAGATGATCTCCGCCGATGTCAGAAGCTCGCCGCCTTTTGTCCTCTCATTCAGATCGTCGATGCCGTAGCCGCCTGCAAAGCCGCCGCCGTGATCCCAGAGAACGAGCATGTATCTGTCAGCCGGATATTCTTCTTTCGCCCACTTGATGAAATCCTCGAGGCTTTCCTGATCCGACATGCTGAGGCTGCCAGGGAGAGACTCTTTCTCTTTGAGATCGCCTCCGCTTATTTCATATCTTCCGACGCTCTTGTCGCTGATCCCCTTGGTGAACCAGCGGTCAGAGCCTCCTGCCTGCACGACGAACTTCAGGCTGTCGCCGCGTTTGGTCGCGTCCTTCATCTGCGCTATATTAAGCGAAGCCGAACCGACCCTGTTCTCGAGATTCGAGCCGATGATGTATTCCATGACGACGATCTTGTCGCCCTCTTCATATGGTTTCTGATAGTGCTCGCGGCTCTTTGCGGCTTCCGCGATCTTGTCCGCTTCCTCGCCCAGCACGTCGCTCCTCGTTACGGCCCGGCCGTCGTCCTTGATGCCCGAAAGCCTCTCGATGTTCTCATTCAGCAGGTACTGCGACATCGGGCGGAACGGTTTCGCGTAAAGCGTGACCACGAAGCATCCGACTACGAGGATACCAACTTCCACGATAGATATCGCCGCCAGAGCTGTCCTTCTCACCATGCGCGAAGTCTTCGAGCGCTCTTTGTCCGGTTTGAACTCTGCCGGTCCGAGGTATTCTTTGCGTCCGAACGCCAGGATCGGGAGGAAGATCCCCGCTATGAATATCATGCCGAGAGCGAATAACTTTCCTCTGCCGAAACGCTTGGCCAGTCTCCAGTAGAGTCTGCACAGGAAGATGCCGTAAACGATGAACGACACGAACATCATGATCCTGCCGTACGGCGAGTCGAAGCCGACGTACCACGCGGTAAGCATCAGTGCCGCGGCGACAACCGCCGGTCTGAAGAACTGGCGGCGGCGCCTGAAGACGTCCTGCGACATCTGCCACTCACCCAGCAGCGGGACGAGTCCGAAGATCCTCTTCTTTCCCATCCTCTTCAGTATCCGCATGTATGAAACTGTCTGGATGATGTACGGCACTATCCAAAGAATCGGTGCCGCAAAGCAATATATTATCAGCATATCTTTTCTCTCAAATTGTTTTGCTAATGTCTTTTGTCCGATAGCGTTCTTGCCGAAGCTGCTTACTCCTATTTCGACAGATCCCAAAAGCCGGTGCCTGTCTCCGGGTCAGCCTTCCTCTTGATTGCGCCGCCGATCACCGGACGAAGTTCGATCTCAGCAGTGTACAGCACGACAGATGACTTCAGATGACCCGCCGCCATCAGGTGCTGCCCTTCTTCCTCCATGGAGAACGTGGCATGCGTGTGGTGATAAAGCTCTCCATCATCGTCCGAGATGACATTGCCCATAAGCGTTATCAGCTCCAGCATCCCTTCTATCGTCCTTGTATTGAACTCGTTTTTCTCAGGGTCATAAGTCTGCACCTCAGCCGAGCTGCAGCCGCCGATCCCATTGAATACGCATGACTCAATATGTTCTTTCCTGCATACGTCAAAGATGCAGCTGACGATCTCGTCGCCCCTGTCCAGTCTGACGTAATATGTCTCTCCGAATTTTCTATAGTCCATCTTTGTACCTCTTTGAATCCATTCTACCATATTTCGGAAAATTGCGGAAAAGAATACCGAAGACTATGAGCGAAGCGATTCAGAAAACAATGCGTGAAATAATGCAGAAAACAATACCGGGAAAACTGAGAAACAAGTGGTTTGAAAAGAGCGCGGCTGTTGACTGATCCAGTGCTGCCCGCGCTCTTCTGTTTACTGTATTGATTTATTCGCAGTTGCTTACTCGTCCACATCGAACACCGCGACCATCTCCGCATCCTTCTCAAGCGTCACCTTGACCTCGGCATCCGTCGAAAAGTCCTCGCCGTCCTTCGTCCACTTGACGAACTTGTAGCCTTCGTCGGCTTTGGCCGCAAGCGTGTACTCCACGCCTTCGCCTATAGTCACCTGGGCCGACTGCATCGGGAAGTCGTCATCGAATTCGACCTCTTCACCTGCCTCCGCATAAGCGATCTGACCCATGCCCTCCGTGTTGATCATGAGTGTGTATCCGTCAGCTGCCGACGATTCGCATTGGGTGTTTTTCGTTTTTTTTGATCGATTTTCCCAATTTCTCTGCAGGTTACGCTGGTATTATTGCTGATGCTATTGTGGCGTGTCGGTCCGATGAGTTCTTGGCAGGTTCAGGGCCATAGGGATCTGGTACTGTATTGTCAAAATGACCGGTAAAGGGCAAATGTTTTCCGCTTGTTCTCTTCTGAGCTGCTCCGGGCTGTCCGCTTCCTGCCTGCTCCCTGCCTGCATCCTCTGTTCTTCTTGGATTTTGGGAAAATCGCTGGATTTTTTTCAAAAACACCCAATCCATGAAACTCCACTAGTTTGCAGAAAGCCTATAGTTTACATAATACGCCAATAAATAATAATTCGCTGACATCGAGCCTTCCGATCGTTGTGTCTTTTTGATCAGAAAAATGCAATCCGCACAAAACCTGATGAAGATCTGCTTCGAAGCCTTGTATCAACAACGGTTTTACTGCCACTGATGGCATCCGAGCATCTTCTGGCACCAACAACGAGTAATGTTTTGGCCATTACAGCGATCATCTGCTCCCAAACTCATTGTCTCCAACTTTCCGATGAGGTTGCACCTGCATTATTTGTGCGGATCGCTAAATATTTTTCAAAAAGACACAATCCGCCAGCTTTCGCATCTCGTCAGCCAGCTTTCACACCTCATCCGCCAAGATTTCACGCCTCATCCGCCAGCTTTCGCATTTCGCGATCAGGCTTTCCTACATCATCCACAGCATAAATCAATTGAAGGAGATCCTTTCCAGGATCTCCTCTGCTTCAAAAATTCTTCTAATCAGCTGCGCACCAGATCTATCCGCTTACTTGACCTTCACATTGAACGCGACTTTCTTCCACGCGGAGGCTTTGTAGTCAGCATTCCCGGCAGCCTTGACTCTGACGGTCACTTTGTAAGTGCCCTTCTTCAGGCCTTTCTTCACCGTGAGCTTACCGGTCTTGGATCCGATCACGAAATACTTTTTAGCCTTCGAACTCTTCGTGCCTTTCTTGCTGATCCGCTTTACGGTGTAGCGTTGAACGGTGATCTTGCCCTTGCCCTTGTTCTTGAATGAAAGCACCTTGCTTCCTTTGATGACCTGGGCTTTTTTCCTGAGCTTTTTGTATTTCACAGGCAGGGTCTTGCTCTTCGCCTTCACGCTGAGCGGATTAGCGTACTTTCCAAGCACGAACGTCACAACTCCATAGTAGTCTCGCGGCGCTTTATCAAAGTTTTCCCTTTTGCTGTCGGGCATGTCGAGTGTGATCTGCGTCTTCAGGCTCGCACCGGGGAGTCTGACATAGTCGTAGTATTCGTAGCCCGGTCCGATGTTGACTCCGATGTCGAAT
>CAMNNG010000094.1 GCA_946545145.1 uncultured Bacillota bacterium | reverse complement strand
ATGCTCACTCCATGCCGCTCAGCGCCGCGAAGTTCTTTTTGTTCGAGGCATAGAGCTGTTTGAACACCTTGTAGTTTCTGTCATATACATCTTTGTTCGAGGCGTCCGGTTCGTACGAGTGCTCGACCTGTATGCGTGAGGCTATCTCCGGGATGCTGGACGCTTCCCCGATCCCTACGGCAGCTGTAAGCGCCGCGCCTACGGATCCTACGTTCTGCGGCTTTGCGACCACCTCGACCTTTCTTCCGGTCACGTCGGCGAGGATCTGCGATGTCACGCTGCTGAGAGCTCCGCCCCCGCAGAAGCGGATGACGTCCGAGGTCGTGATCTTTTTGTCCTGGCACTCGAGCATCCACCTGAGATGGAAGCACACTCCTTCGACCACCGCGCGGAGCATCTGAGTCTTCCCCGTCTCCAGCCTGATGTTGAAGAACATGCCGGCTGCGTTCGGGTCCTCGAACGGACATCTGTTGCCGTGCAGCCACGGAGTGAATATGGTTCCGTCAGCCCCTGCCGGACACTTTCCGATGACCTCTGACATATATTCATAGAGACTCGTGTACACTGTTTCCGGATCCTCAGCGACATCTTTTTTCTCCAGATAGATCTCGATCTCATCGAGGGCGAGATGGTCCTTCACCCATTCGAGGCACTTTCCGGCAGTCTCCATCTCGGCAAAGTAGTTGAACTTGCCTTCTTCCGCGCCGACCACTGCCGCTATCATCGCCGATGTGTCCGTCGTCTGCTTTTCGACGACCGTCGATACCCATCCCGATGTGCCGCAGTATATGTGCGTCTGTCCGGTCATGGACGCGCCTGCGCCGATGCCTATCAGTGAGGCGTCTCCGCCGCCGCCCATCACAGGCGTTCCCGGCGCGAGTCCGAGCTCGGCCGCCTGCTCAGCTCTCAGTTTTCCTGCGATATCGCTCGTCTTGATTATCTTCGGAAGGTGCTGCACGTTGACGCCGAACATCTGGCAGAGCTCTGCGCTCCAGCACTTCATATCATGACGCGCGTCATAGAGTATGGTCGAAAATGCGCTGTCCTCGGTCATGATGAAGTTTCCCGTCATCCTTCCTATGAGATACTCCTTGACATCGAGCCACCATCTGACTTTCGCGAATATGTCAGGCTCGTGCTCCTTGACCCAGAGGTACTTCCACATCGGATCCTTCACGCTGCCAGACACGGCGCCCGTTATGCGAAGCGACTTTATCAGCTTCCTCGCGTTCATGCCCGCGATTTTGAAGCCGCTTCCTATGCCGCGCTCCATGACGTCCTTCGCGCGCTGATCCATGTAGCTCATCGGATGCCTTACCGCCTCGCCGTTCTCATCGACGAGGACGAGCCCCTGCATCTGTGAGCAGAACGAGATCGCCGCTATCTCTTCGGGACCTACCGGGGCCTTCTCCAGCATAACGCGAGTGCTGTCGGCCATCGCCTGCCACCACTCGTCAGTATGCTGCTCCGCGCCGCCGTCCGGGAAGGTGTAAAGACCATACCCCGCCGAAGCGAAAGCGACCTCCTCTATTTCGCTTCCGACCCTGAAAAGACACGTCTTGACTCCCGTCGTTCCTATATCATAAGCGAGTATGTATTTCATATCTCCCACCTCTTTCATCAATCAGCCGCTCCGAAAGCGCCCCCGATGAACTTCATCATCTCGTCGTGCACCGCCTCGTCGCTGGCGGCTGCCTCGCTTCCGCAGTAGATCCGGAATCTGTCCTCGTAGTATCTGCTCGTGTAAGCGAAATGAAGCATCATCATCAGATTGTCGAAGAAGAAAGCGAACATGGACGGCTCCATATCGCTCCTGACCTTCCCTTCTGCCTTCGCTTTTTCGAGCACTTCTGTATAAAGATCTGCGGATCTCTTCTCTATCATCTCAGCGATGCTTTCCATCCCCGGCTCGGCGCCGCGGACAGTTATCTGATGATAGAGCCTGAAGTATTCCGGATGGAGCCTCGCCGCCTGCTGGTTGCTGCGGATCAGATCCGAGACCATCTCCATGAGGGAGACGTTCTTTTCTCCGACCTCTTCAAAGACCTCATCCAGATAAGCCAGGCTTTTCTCCACACACGCGGTGAAAAGCGCTTTCTTGTCTTTGTAGTATTTGTAAATGACGCCCACGCTAACTCCGGCGCGCTTTGCGATCCCGCTTATGCTCGCGCCCGCAAAGCCCTTTTCGGCAAAAGCGTTCGTGGCCTCATCGATCAGCTTTCCCATCTGATCTTCAGTAAGCGGTCTGAGCATCAGTCTTCCTCCTTGAGCGTGCTGTACTTCTTGAGGTAGAACCTTCTCTCGAGCCTTGCGCTGATGCCCGGCACCGGGTCAGCCGCCTTCTTGAGAGCGATGTTTGCCGCCATGCAGTTCTTCTCCAGAACGTGCGCCACCGCATCGGCCTCATCGGCGTTCCTTCCTATGCAGATCGCGCCGTCATTCCTCACGAAGACAGCGTCCCTGTCCTTGAGGGCCTTCTGGATCTTTCCTGCAGTTGCTTCCTGCTCGATGCACTTCACGGAAAGGCCCGCTATCTGAGCCATATCGTCGAGGTACGGAGGAAGCTCCTTGCCCCTCTTCGACATTTCGAGCACGAAGGGCGTGCGAACGTGGAGGAACGATCCGCCCGGAAGATCCTTCTCGAGCGCCTCGTCAGCCTCTCTTTCGATCAGCTCACCGCACTTCTTTTCATATATCTTCGCGCAGACCGCCTCAAGATCCATCGCCGCCTGCATAGCCTCTTCAGCGTCCCTTCCGGCGAGCACTGCTCCGTGGCATCTCATGAGCACGGCCTTCGCGCCCGTGTTCTTGACCACCGATTTTGAAACGCTCTTCGCGAGCTTTTTCGTCGACGAAAGACCGTAGTCCGCGCACGGGATGACCGGTCCGAGCGACTCTCTTTCCTCAGCCGTCACGACCGGCACAGCCGGGTCTGCGAACGACGGGACCTTCGAGTAAGCATCCAGATCAAAGTCCTCTCCAAGAACGCTCAGAGCCGATGCGTTCTGCTGGTGAGTGTGGACGATGAAGCCGCACTGCGGTCTTCTCTCGTAGATCATCGCATGCATGTTCTTCTCGCTGGACGGTTTGTATTTTCCGCTGTATTTCAGCGTCCTGGTATTGACTATGACGAGGTCCTCCGCCTTCATGGCGTCATAGCTTCTGCCGCTCGGAGTTATGAGGAATTCTTCGCGGGACAGCCTGGCGCTGACATTGCCCCATGTCCTGACGATAAGCCCCTTCTCCTGCATTTCGCGGCATGCTCTGAGCACTGCTTCGCGTGCTTCTGTTAATGTATAATACATATCGCTTAAAGCCTCCTGTTTTCGGGTTCACACTTTTTTGCGGCCGCTTGGTGCGGCTTCTGCTGCAGCTTGCGTCTGGCCGCTTACTCGAGCCTGCCGCACTTCGAGAATACACGGTCGAACCTTTCGATCAGATCGTCGACCATCGCTTCATCGTACGCAGCGCTCGTGTAAAGCCTCGAGCCAGCGAGCGTCACGATTCCCTCAGCCATGTAAGCCGCTCCGATATGCTCCATTTCGATCTGGCGGCGGCCCGTCTCCTTGAGGATGTTCGGCAGCTGCCACGGCTTCGACCAGTCGATCGCGAAATGCATCGTTCCGACCGTGTCGACGTGGCAGATCGAGCCCTGGTTGAAGGCTACGAACGGCAGCTTGTACTTTTCGATCGACGCCTTGATGCCTGCCATGAGGCGGTCGGCCATGCGGCCCGCCTTTTCGCACGCGTTCGTCTTTTCGATCTCTTCTATAGTGTAGTAGCCCGCGACGCATGAGATCGGCGTTGCCGCCATCGTTCCGCCGCAGAGGGCTTTCTTGATCTTCTTTCCGGATGAGTCGAGTCCGGCTCCGAGATGCTTCATCACATCTCTGTGGCCGCCGATGCCGCCCGCTCCGGGGTAGCCGCCGGCGATGACTTTGCCGAATACTGTGAGGTCCGGATCGACGCCGAAGTATTTCTGGGCGCCGCCCGTTCCGATCCTGAATCCGGTAACGACTTCATCGAATATGAGAAGCGCGCCGTACTTGTGAGCGAGCTCCTCAGTGCCCCTGATGAACTCTCTTGTAACGGGGCGAGTTCCGCTCTCCGGTCCGACCGGCTCGATGAATACGGCCGCCGTTCCGCCTCTCTTCTTGTTCTTCTTCAGCTTTCTCTCGAGGTCCTCGAGGTCTCCGGGGAAGAACTCGTCGGTGTGGCTGAATACGTACTTGGGGATGCCTTTGGACTGCAGGCCTTTCGTTCCCGGTATCCTGATCCCGTAAGCAAGCTGATCAGACCATCCGTGATAAGCTCCGCCCATCTTCAGGAGGTTCTTGTTTCCTGTTGCCAGTCTTGCGACTCTTGCTGCGCACATATCTGCTTCCGTACCGGAGCCGAGCATCCTGAACATCTCGACCGACGGCACGAGGTCAGATATCTTCTTCGCGAGCTTGTACTCAAATTCATGGAAGAGACCTGTCGAAGGTCCGCATGTGTTCAGAAGATCGATGACCTTCTCCCTTACGACAGGCGGGTTGCTTCCCAGTACGGTCGGGCCGCCGGCCTGCAGAAGATCGTAATATTCATTCCCGTCAGCATCGTAAAGCTTCGCTCCTTCCGCCTTCGTCATGACGATCGGAAACGGATAGTTGAACGCGAGGTTGTGCTGCACTCCGCCCGGGATGACCGTCTTCGCTTCATCGATCATCTCCTTCGAAGTCTGACACTTCGCGTCAAAATATTCACGCTCGTACTCCTCGAGCGCCTCCGGCGTGATCCCGTATATCGGAGACTCGATCAGCCTGTCCAGCTGCTTCGTTATCTTCTCCGCATCCGGATATTCATCGATAGCGTATCCGTTATATGCCATTTTCTCCTCCTTTTATTCTTCCTGATTTATTATTCCTGATCCGGATTTCCTCCATCAGTGGTTGTTGGTTTCTTTAGCGTTGCATCTTCGGCTTTGCATTTGCATTTGCTTAATGAAGCCGTTGTGCCCAAACA
>CAMNNG010000093.1 GCA_946545145.1 uncultured Bacillota bacterium | reverse complement strand
GAGTATAATAAGGATATGCCGCTGACGGACATCGGCAGTATAGTGTAAGCAGTAAGTGTAAGCAGTATGATATGCAGGAAACGGAGAAAAAGATCGTGACTACGGAAAAATACGAGAAGATATACCTTGCGGGCGGATGCTTCTGGGGGATGGAAAAGCTCTTTCTTTCGATAGATGGAGTGGTTGACGTAACAAGCGGATACGCAAACGGAAATCCCGGAGTCGCCCCGAATTATGAGTTTGTATGCACAGGAATGACGGGATACAAGGAAACTGTCGAGGTCATTTACGACTCCGCCCTGGTCTCCCTGGAAAAGCTGCTGCTGGTCTACTACAACGTCATAGACCCGACCGTTATTTCCCAGCAGGGCCCCGACCGCGGGCCTCAGTACCAGACCGGCATATACCACGTAACGGATGAGCAGCGCGCCGTAATAGAGAAGGTATCGGATGAAATAAAAAAGCTCGTACCAGTTTTCATGGTCGAGCTTGAGCCTCTTAAGAATTTCTTCCCGGCTGAGGAATATCACCAGAGATATCTGGAGAAAGTGCCTCACGGATACTGCCACATCCCAAGGAGCATCATGCCCTCTCTCGCCTCAATGGATGAAAGCGAGCTGAGGAGCCGCCTGCCCGAGGCGATGTCGGCATACACTCTCTAACCTACGAGCGACTCGTCGAGAACGATCGTGAACGGTCCGTCATTGACGAGGGATACCATCATTTCAGCACCGAATACGCCCTTCTTGACAACGGGGACGTATTCTTTTGTTTTCTCGCACATGTAGTCGTACAGATCCGATGCCATATCCGGCGCTCCTGCCTGAGTGAAGCTCGGGCGGTTACCTTTCTTGCAGTTTGCGTAGAGCGTGAACTGCGAGACCATCAGTACCTCACCGCCAACGTCCTTGAGCGAAAGGTTCGTCTTTCCGTTCTCGTCTTCGAATATCCTCAGTTTGACCATCTTCTCGATGTATCTGTCGGCGATCTCCTTCGTATCGCTGTCGGAAATGCCTACGAGCACGAGAAAGCCTTTGTTGATGCTCGAATAGAGCTCTCCGTCTATGCTTACTGAACTTTCAGTCACCCTCTGGATCACAAGTTTCATATCTTCTGTCTCTCCTTTTCAATCGTCACAGGCCCGCAGCGCTTTTCAGCTCTTCGGCGAACGCCGCTATGTTGTCCGCCTCTTCCGGTCCCATATCTATTCTTGTTGTATTTTCATCTGCTCCGGGCAGTTCAGTGCATGCTGAAAAACACCCGTTGATGACGAGTATCATATCATATTCCGAGCCCGCTGTGAAATACTCAAAAGAAAAACCGGGGCAGGCTTCTTTCACCGCTTCGAAAGCCAGGCCCCTGTCATACAGGGACCTGCATCCTCCGCAGAACCTGACCCCGACCGTCATATCTCGTGCCTCAGGATCCTGGAAGCGAAGTCCAGAAGATCCTGGTCTACGCTCGTGTCGATCTCGACCTTCTTGACCATGGGAAGTGCATCGGCGATCTCTTTTTCAACGATGCCCTCTACCGTCTGCTGCTGCGCGGGGCAGCCGCTGCAGGCTCCGAGGAACTTCACCGTGAGCACTCCCTCTTCTTCATCGAAACCGACTACCTTTATGTCTCCGCCGTCGGCCGCGAGCGCCGGGCGGACTTTCTCATCCAGTAATTTTTCTATCTTTTCTATACTCATGCAGCTAGTCTACTATATGAGCGATCCTCTTCGCAAGGTCCTTCTTGACATCGAAGCCGCCCATCCTTCTGATCATTATCTTCTGAGCCTCCGGCGAACCTGCTCCGTGCATCGACTCTGTCCTGTATCCTACCGCCGCTGTTCCGAGGGCGATGTTCTCGCAGAGCCTGAGAGCTCTGAGCCTGTTCTCAGCGTCGACATCCTGACCGACGAGGTACTTTCTCACGTAAGCGCCTACTGCATCGCTCTTGAGGTCTGCCTCGGACGGCGCAGTTACCATGATGCCGCCAGCGATGTCTTCCATCAGCCTTACGATCTCGTACGGATATCTCGTTACGTTCAGTTTGCAGACATTTGCTACGAGAAGGTCTACCATGTAGTTTCCGGCCTTCGTCGGAGCGCCGAGCGCCGAAGAAGCGATGCCGCATGCGAAGAGCTGCTCGTTCAGCTGAGTCATCTCGGTCAGCTTGTCCTTGATGTGGCTTGCCTTCTCTGTGCCGTTGTACTGCGCAAGAAGCGAAGCCGCGCCTATCGCCACGTCGCCGACCCCCGTCTTGCATCCGCCGTAGCTGTTCCTGTGGTAACCCGCGAAGCGCTCTACGAGCATTCCCGCGAACTCCGTCTCGCCGTTCAGGAAGATGTTCTCGTTCGGTACGAATACGTTGTCGAATACCGTCAGGGCTTCGACTCCGCCGTACGTCCTGTTGCCGACATCTATATCAGCATCTTCTTCATACTTTCTCGTATCGCACGACTGTCTTCCAACGATCATCGTTATGCCCTCTGCGTCGAGCGGCATATGGAAGGCGATCGCGTAGTCTTCCTGTCCCGGTTTCAGGGCCTGAGTCGGAAGAGCGACTATCTCATGCGCGTTCGTGGCTCCGGTGATATGAGCCTTGGCTCCGCGTACGACTACGCCGTCTTCTCTTCTTTCGACTACATGAAGATAGAGATCTTCATCCTGCTGGTCCGAACCGATCGGATACGCTCTGCTTCCCTTCGGGTCAGTCAGCGCGCCCGCCACGATCAGGTCTTCTCTCTGACACTTTATGATGTACTCCTTGAAACGCTCGAAGTAGTCTGTGCCGTGCGCCTCATCGATCTCATAGCAGGTCGAATAGAAGGCGTTGGCCATGTCCATGATGACGCAGCGCTGGAAGCATCCGGCCGTTCTCTGGCCCATCAGCCTCTGGAGCTTGACCTTCTTGATGAGGTCCTCTGTATCTCTGTGGATATTGTTGAATCTGTTGATCTTCTCACCCGTGAACTGGGAAGTCGCCGTCATCAGATCCTCGAACTGCGGATCCAGAGCCATATCATACGTCTCCTCAAGGCAGTGCCTCGAGGGAGCGAGCATCGGATCTTCGATGGGATCTTCGATCAGTTTTCCCTGGAAATATATACGTCTGTTCATCTTTCTCAGAGATTCGACGTACTCCTGACTTGTCATCAGTGCCATTTTGTTTTCCTCCGTTCTTATTTCACATACAGTCCGCCTGCATTAGAGCGATCTGGAAATGACGAGTTTCTGGATCTCGCTGGATCCTTCGTATATCGTCAGGATCCTTGCATCTCTGTAGAGACGCTCGATCTTGTAGTCCTTCATGAATCCGTATCCGCCGTGGATCTGCAGAGCCTTCGCGCAGATCTCGTTCGCTGTCTCTGATGCGAAGAACTTGGCCATCGATCCGAGCTTCGTGGAGTCGACTCCCTTGACGGCAGCGTCGGCAGCTCTCAGAGCAAGAAGGTTTGCGCACTCGAGCTTCGTTGCCATCTCTGCGAGGTACCATGCAAGGCCCTGGTTAGCAAAGATCGGCTTTCCGAACTGCTTTCTCGTCTTCGAGTATTCGAGAGCTTCCTCGAACGCAGCCTCTGCGATGCCGCAGGACTGTGCGGAGATGCCTACTCTTCCGGAATCCAGGCCGCCCATGGCTACTCCGAATCCCTTGCCGACCTCGCCGATGATCTGCGACTTCGGTACGCGGCAGTCCTCGAATATCAGCTCCGATACGGCAGCGCCGCGGATGCCCATCTTGTCCTCGAGTTTTCCGAGTTCGAATCCCGGTGTTCCTCTGTCTACGATGAAGGCCGTGATTCCGCCGCGCGTCTTCTTTTCTTTGTCAGTAAGCGCAAAGACGATGACGTAGTCGCCTTCCTTCGGTCCCATGTTCGAGATGAATGTCTTCGAACCGTTGAGTACGTAGAAGTCGCCATCTTCTACAGCCGAAGTTCTCAGGCCGCCTGCGTCCGAACCTGCCTCAGGCTCAGTAAGCGCGAAGGCGCCGATCTTACCTTCGTTTGCAAGAGCAAAGTACTTTTTCTTCTGCTCTTCATTTCCGAATTTGTTGATTATGTGCATTACGAGAAGATGCACTGCAAACAGCTCGCCCGTCGAGCCGCATGCTTTAGCGATTTCTTTGACTGCAATGACTTTCTCTACGTCACCGCAGCCTGCTCCGCCGAACTCCTTAGGGCAGATCAGAGTAAGCAGACCCGTAGCGGCGAGCTTGTCGATCGTCTCCTGAGGGATCTCGCCCGTCTTGTCGACTTCATCAGCTATCGGCTCGAGCTCGTTCTCAGCAAACTCCTTCGCCATTTTCTGAAGCATTTTCTGCTCTTTCGTAAATTCAAACATAGTTCTCCTTCCATTCACCGTATATCCATATAGAAACTGTAACTATTCTTATTTCAGCAAAACGCATCACCTGATGGCAGATGCTAAAAATGATTATACAAAATAATACAAGAAGAATCAGATTACGCTCTTTTGTCGCTGTTTTGCGCTTTTATGCATTTGATCTCGGACAGTTTCGAGGGGTTCTTTCACGGCCGTTCCGAAATCAGATGCATTTTTGGCCTCCATATCCTTTTTTCCGGGTTTGTGATACAATCTCATCATGAAAAAACATGCGATGATACCTGTTTTCATCCCCCATATCGGATGCCCGTGCGAGTGCGTCTTCTGCGACCAGAACCGAATCACCGCCAGAAGCGGCGCTCCGTCGGAGGATGAAGTTAGAAAAATAATAGAAGAAAGGCTCCCCACTCTCAGAGGACGCGGTCTGGACTGCATCGAGATCGCTTTTTTCGGCGGCAGTTTCACAGCTATCCCCTATGAGATGCAGAGGAGCTATCTTTCCATTGCGAAAGAATACAAGGACAAAGGTGCTGTCGATGAGATCCGTCTTTCGACGAGGCCTGACTGCATAGATGAAGAAGAGCTGGATCTTCTCGAAGCTTACGGCGTGGACTCGATAGAGCTCGGCGCCCAGTCGTTCTCAGGCAAAGTCCTCGCGCTCTCAAAGCGCGGCCACGAGGCAAA
>CAMNNG010000092.1 GCA_946545145.1 uncultured Bacillota bacterium | reverse complement strand
TGTCAAAGAGGGCGGACTGCTCGTTCTGGACAGCGACCGTATCGAGGTCGACCCCGAAAGAACGGACATCGACGTAGTCAAGGTCCCGGCCGACAGCATAGCCAAAGATCTCGGCAACCCGAAGGTAATGAACATGGTAGTCCTCGGCGCGATGCTGAAGGCGCGTCCGCTGTTCGACCCGGCTGTCGTTATCGCGAACCTGGCAGAGGTCCTCGGACCGAAGAAGGCCAATCTCGTTGAGCTGAACAAGAAGGCAGTCGAGATGGGCGAAAAGGCTGCAGAAGCCTGATCCCGGGAAGACCGGTCGAACATCAGAAGATCAAAGGGAAGCAGTGATGGCTGCTTCCCTTTTCAGTGCAGGGAGTAAGCGGATGCGGGCCAGAAAACCATGCAGGGCATGAGCGGGCGCGGGACCGAAAGCGCATTTTTTTTAAAAAGGGGTTTTGCTGTTCTCCGAACGATAAAAAACCGGTTTAGGTAATTTTTTCGGCGCAAAGAGCAAAAATGCATCCGGACACATGCATTCCCGGCCGTGAAGACCGTTTTTTCGGAGCGGCGGCAGGGTCTGAAAACGTTGATTTTTGCACAATTTTGCGACAAATAGTGTATAGTGTTATTTGTATATGGTGTTAAGCATACTGCTTTGGCAAGGACGGTCTTCGTGATCGCTTTGCTGCACGTGAAAGAAGCACAAAAGGAGAAATTATGAGTAAGAAACCTGATTTTGACGCTTTGGTCAACAACAAACGTATCGACAATGTTGACACATCAGCTCTGAACATCCTGTTCAGCCTGTTTGACAAACCCGAAGTCATCAGTTTTGCGGCCGGCCTTCCGACTCAGGAACTGTTCCCGAGAGAAGAGCTCGTAAAGATCGCACCGAAGGTATTCATCGAAGACGGAGCCAAGTCGCTTCAGTATGGCGCTGCCGAAGGATATGCACCGCTTCGTGAGAAGATCCTTGCCCGCACAAAGAATCTGTACGGCGTAGAGAAGAGTCTCGATGAGATCCTCCTCGCCAGCGGCTCGCAGCAGGCTATGGACCTCTTCTGCAAAACTGTTATAGAAGAAGGCGATGTCATCTTCGTAGAGACGCCGACATACATGGGCGCGCTGAACGCGTTCCAGCAGTATTTCCCGAAGTTCGTCAGCCTTGAGATGGACGATGAAGGAATCAGCATCGAAGACCTCAAAGCGAAGATGGAAATGTATCCGAACGCTAAATGTCTGTACACGATCCCGACGTTCCAGAACCCGACAGGTAAGCGCATGAGCCTTGCCCGCCGTAAGGAACTGCTCGAGGCTGTCAAAGACACAGACCTTCTGATCCTCGAAGACAACCCGTACGGTGAGCTCCGCTACTCCGGAGAAGAGCTGCCGACGCTGCTCGCTCTCGATGACTGCGACCGCGTAGTATACATGGGAACATTCTCGAAGATCTTCGTTCCGGGAACAAGGATCGGATGGGTCCTCGGACCTAAGGAGCTCCTCGCCAAGATGAAGAAGTTCGAGTCCGCAGGAGAACTGCAGGGCAACACGATCACTCAGCACCTGGCAAACGCTTACATGGAAGAGTTCGACCTCGAAGCTCACATCGTAGAGATCAAGGACTGCTACAGAAAGCGCAGAGACGCTATGCTCGAGGCTCTTGAGAAATACATGCCGGAAGGCTGCACATGGACACATCCGGACGGCGGACTGTTCCTGTGGGTAACGATGCCTGAGAACGCGAATACGAATGACGCATTCGATTACTGCGTTGCAGAAGGCGCTGCTTACTGCCCGGGCGAAGGCTTCTTCGCCAACGACGTCAAGTACAACTACCTGCGCATGAACTTCAGCCCGCACACGGAAGAAGTTATCGACAAGGGTGTCAAGATGATCGGCGACGGCCTGAAGAAATATCTGGCTACTCTGTAGATCTGAAA
Organism: uncultured Bacillota bacterium; assembly: GCA_946545145.1. Lineage (GTDB taxonomy): Bacteria > Bacillota > Clostridia > Peptostreptococcales > Anaerovoracaceae > UBA3738. Next base: position 3,167 of record CAMNNG010000092.1, on the reverse strand, counting down.
CTGTATTGGAAAGAGCGGCTTCTCCGGAAGCCGCTTTTCTAGTCCCCGGAAAGTACTGTTAGCCGTCGGAGAGCACTGGTAGCTGCCAGAATAAGGCGGTAGTTTATACATTTTTGCAGAAAAAAATCTAAGTTATATAATCGGGTGAAGTGAGTTATACATTTCTGGGAGTTTTTGTGCTGATAATATAATTATGAAGTTTAAATCTTGAGCTGGTCGGATGCTAAATGTCAAAAAGGTTCCTTAGAAGAAACTTTTATTGTTGAAAACACAGAGCGAACTGTTAAGACATCTTGATAATTATATTACTGCCGACAAAAACAGTGAAAATGTATAATCGATAGGCAGTGATTATATTAATCATTTGATTATCAGGGAAAATGTATAAATCATACCATGAGGAAAGCCCTGTACATCGTAAATTGCAAGACGGCCTTTCAGATGGTACAATTCATGAAAGGGTCAGCATCGGAAATGCAGATGCTGTGGGCGCCGGCAGAAGGATGCCGGCAGAAAGTGAGAGAAAAAGAAAATGAGCGGAAGTCTTACGAGCAGACAAAAGCAGGCGCAGGAGATGCGCGACCGCATCAGGAACGTAGCCCTGGCGCTTTTCAACAAGAGAGGCTTCGACGACGTATCGATGGCATCGATCGCGCGCGAGGCGGGCTGCTCGGTCGGCAACATCTACAATTATTTCAACAGCAAGGAAGAACTGGCTGCGGCGATCACGGAGAACGTGGACGCGGCCTATCTTGAGATAGAAAAAGAGTACGAAAGCGATGCGGCCGGGACGGCGCTCGACCATCTCCTCGACTTTGTCGGAAGAACGCTCAGGATCAGCGTCACAGACCCGATCCTCTACCCGAGCTTCATATACGCGACGAAAAATCCGCAGAGCGGCCTGTTGGACATCAAGCCGGAGCGCGTGTACTTCCGCATGCTGAAGGACCTCGCCCTGAAGTGCCAGGAAGAGGGCTCTCTCAGTAAGCGGATAGACGCGGACGAGATGGTCAGAAGGCTCGTCATCATCCACAGAGGTCTCCTGATCGAACACCGCCTTGAAAAGGACGGGGCGTTCGACCTTGAAAGCGAAGGCCGCGCCATAGTAAGCGAAATGATACGCGGCATCAACAGCGCAGGCTGATCACCGGTGGAACGGCCCGGTGGAATGTGCACCGGAAATGGAGAAACGAAAAAGATGGAAAGGAAAGAGATCCGTATAATTGATGGCTCAGGTCGCATAGATGATGTGCGGTCTCTTATCAAAGAATACACCGATTGGATAGGTCTCGATCTGTCATTCCAGTCTCTTGAAGATGAGCTCGCAGATCCCGCGAAGAAGTATACTGCTCCCGAAGGCGAGCTTCTTTTGGCGACAGTCCGTGAAGGAGCCGGACAGGACGGGCCGGGTGAAGAACACTGGCTGGCTGCGGGAATGGTCGCTTACAGGCGGCACGATGAAAAGCGCTGCGAGATGAAGAGGCTTTACGTCAGACCGTCATACAGAGGCAGCGGAGCCGGAAGGATGCTTGCGGAAGAGATCATCAAAAGAGCGAGGGCTGCCGGCTACACGGAGATGGTGCTCGACAACCTCGATTTCATGGATGCGGCATATGAGATGTATCTGTCGCTGGGGTTCACAGAGTGTGAAGCCTACTATGATAATCCGATCCCCGGAACAAGATACATGATAAAACAGCTTTGAAAACGGAATGCGCTTGGGAACTCACGAGTAATACTCGTCGAGTTCTTTTTTTATGTCCGAAAAATCGATCTCGCATTTTCCGTTCGATATCGCAAGAGGGATGACATCGGAAAATGAGTACGTCTGCGGGAACGGGTCATTTTCGAATGCATATACCAGAACTTTTTCATTTTCAGGATCGATGATCCAGTACTCCTTCACGCCGGCTTCACTGTACTTTTTCGTTTTGAGGAGGCAGTCCTTGCTGCGTGTCGACGGCGAAAGCACTTCGCAGACGAACTCGGGCGCGCCTTCTATCCTGCGTATATCCTCGGGTTTTTTGCAGATTACTACGATATCGGGCTCGACCATCGTCTTGTCGTCACGGTCAAGCCGGACGTCGACGGGTGAGATAAGAACTTTGCAATCGCTGTTGTTATGTACTATGCAACTATTCAATATGATAACCAGTTTTACGATGATATCCTGATGTTTGATAGTCGGCGCAGTCATGTCATAGATCCTGCCGTCTATCAGTTCGACGCGAGTATCATCGGGCAGAGCATAGTAATCGTCAAGCGTATATTCCCCTTGCCTGGGCCAGGTGTTGGGACTGTCTTTTGGTGCGTAGTAGTCGATTGCCTCTTCCTTTACGTACATCGGATGGCTGTCATGCACATACATTGCGGCCTCATCCCCGAATCCGATCTTCGGATAAAAGTATTTGTCCGGATACAGTGCCTGCTCGATGGCGACGAGCGTGGAGTAGCGGGGAGATGCTGTTGCGCCGCTGAAGACCTTCTGGACTGTGCCCAGCGGAACGCCGGACAGTTCAGATATCATTTCGTTCGTATAGTTGAGTTCCTTTTTCCGTTCGCGTAGTCTTTTCAGATCCATAAAGCCCTCCTGATGTATTTGCCGACCAAACCACAACCATTTGACAACCAAATAGTATCGCAAAAAGGTGTTTTTGTCAACGCATGGACATTTGATGGTCATACCGGGATCACAGCAGGGTGACCAGCGCGGCATGGATCGTATCAACAGCAAGGATCAGGATGAGTATCACCGCCAGGATGCGCACACGCTTTTCACCTAAAGCGGCTGTGATCTTTTCGAACAGGGGCTGGAGGATATACAGGAAAAGGACGCCGCCGATGCCGAATCTGACGGACGGCGAAAGCGCGATCCTGCCCTGGAAGTTGTATTTGTAGTCAAGATAGGTCTGCCAGGGCCAGCTGCCTGTGAGAGCCTCGAGCGCGTACGATGTTGCAAGCTCGAGGGCGGTGGCGATAAGCAGGCTGAGGATGAAGATCAGAGGGATCCTCCAAAGCCGCTTCTGAAGAGGCCTGTCTTTGATGAGCGGATACAGACACAGCAGAAAAGCCAGGGCTCCAAATCCGTAGACCGGGCAGTAAGGCCCGAACAGAACTCCGCGGTTCGTAAACCCCCAATGGTAGATAAATACTTCGAGGAACACCTC
>CAMNNG010000091.1 GCA_946545145.1 uncultured Bacillota bacterium | reverse complement strand
AAATGGACGATATATAATCCTTATCAGATTGTGAGAGTATTGAGGATGAGAGATTGCGAGAATTTTGTGTACGCAGTCTCTCTGTATTGACTTAACCGATCAGGGGGACTTTTTTAGTACGAAAAAATGATTGATTTTCATTCACACATCCTGCCCGGAATAGACGACGGCAGCCGTAATGAAAAAATGACGCTCGCTATGCTGGGCGAAGAGAAACGGCAGGGAGCGGAGACAGTAGTTGCGACGCCCCACTTCTATGCGGACAGAGATTCTATCGACAGGTTCCTTGAGAGAAGGGCTAAGGCTCTCGCTATTACAAACGATGCGATCAAAACAGCAAATGAAAGCCGCGCGTCCAAAGACGGTCACTTCTTCCCCCGCATCATGACCGGAGCCGAGGTCTACTATTTCCCCGGCATAGCAGACGCCGAAAAACTGCCGGAGCTTTGCATCTCCGGAACGGACGTCATCCTCATAGAGATGCCGTTCGTGCAGTGGACAGACAAGGTCGCAAAAGACATTGAGGCGATTATCAGGGACAGACATCTTACAGTAGTCCTCGCGCACATTGAAAGATATACAGGCTATCAGAAGGACAAAGGACCCTGGCGGAAAGTCATGGACCTTCCTCTTACGACGCAGATCAACGGCGGCAGTTTTCTCAAAGAGATGAGAAAGCGCAGGTTCTGCACGAAATGGATCAAGGAGAGGGAAAGCTGCATCATCGGCAGCGACTGCCACAACCTTGAGAGCAGAGCGCCCAACCTTGAACGCGCAAGAGCCGTGATCGAAAAGAAGGCCGGCAGGGTTGTCCTGGAGAGGATCGACCGCAACGCAGCGGAGCTCCTGGGAAAATAGAGAGGCTTCAAGGGCCTGCCAAAAGCAAAGGGATATGGATCAGAAACGAAAACTAAAAGCTCTGACGAGCATCATAACAGCTGTAGCACTGATAGCTGCATTCGGCTTTGGCGTCCACCTCTTCGACAAGGCGACCAGCTCGAAGGCCGCAAATACCGAAGAGACAGGCGAGGTAGAAAACGACTTCGTGTATCTCGGAGACCATAACTATGAGATCACACACAACCTGGAGAGCTACCTCCTGATCGGATCCGACGGCAGCGGCAACGAGAACGGAGAGGACAAAGACGGAGATGGCAAAGCGGACAAATACCGCGGAGACCTTGCGGACTTCCTCCTGCTGGTAGTCTTCGACAAGACAGACAATACGTACGGATTCCTGCAGATAGACCGCAACACCATCGCCAGCATCGAGATGCCGGAGAACGGCGAGGAATCCGATGAAGATACATATGAACAGATCTGTACCGCAAGATGGTACGGCTCCACACCTGAAGAGGGATGCGAGAACACCGTCGATGCAGTATCAGAACTTCTCGGATACTTCCCGATAGATGGATACTACTCCATCAACATGAAGGACATCGGAAAGCTCAACCATCAGGTCGGCGGAGTCACAGTCACGCTCGAAGATGATCTTTCGAACAAGGATCCTGAACTGACAGAAGGCGCGACAGTGAAGCTCAGCGACGAGCAGGCGGAGATCTTCGTCAGATCGAGGATGGACGTAGATGACGGAACGAACGCCGCAAGGATGAAGCGCCAGAGAGCATACATGGATGCCTACAAAGAGGCCGCTCTCAAAAAGATGGGCGAGAACAAGGACTTCGCGAACGAGTTGTATATAGAGCTGCAGCAGGACGCAGTTACGAATATGCCGGGAAACCGAGTGTCCGCATGCGCGAACAGGATGTACAAGGGCAAGGACATCGGTACATTCGAACTCGACGGTGAGCACAAGACCGGCGAGACGCTGCAGGACGGGGTAGAACACGAAGAATTCTATCCGACAACGAGTTCGATAATAGATGCGCTGACGAGCCTCGCGAGCATCGAGGACCGCGGCACGGATGAGGATGAGTGATCCAGAACAGTCAGAGCAGCAAAACTGACAAAAGGGACAGTCAGAAAAGAGAAATATATAACAAAGGGGAAAACCGGGAAAGATGGAAATCGAAAAGCAGATAGATCTGGAGAGCATACAGACGGACGATCGTGAGATAGAGATCGACCTTCTGGACCTCCTCAGCTACTACAAACGGAAAATAGTCTGGATAATAGGCGCGTTCCTGATAGGCGCGCTGGTCGCGGGATTGGTGACGCAGTTCATCATCACGCCGAAATATACGGCGTCGTCGACGATGTACATGGTCTCATCGTCGTCCGGATCTGCAGTCGACCTCACGGACTTCAATATAGGTCAGTCGCTTTCCAGTGACTATGCAGAACTGATCAAAACAAGGCCGATAGTCGAAGACGTCATCAAAGAACTCAAACTGGACTATGAGTACGAGGATCTGATAAAGATGCTCAACCTTACTGTTGTCACAGACACCAGGATACTGAAGATAGATGTGACGAGCACGGACCCTGAAGAGGCGGCGGCGATAGCGAACTCTCTCGCCCTGAAGGCGGAGAAGGAACTGCCGAACCTCATGGATACTCCGAAGCCGCACATCGCGGAGACAGCAATAGTACCACAAGAAAGGAGTTTTCCATCTCTCACCAAAGGGACGATGCTCGGCGCGCTTCTGTGCATGCTGATAGTTCTTGGAGCATTGACAGTGATGTATCTGATGGATGACACGATCAAGTCCAGCGAGGAACTTGAGAAGACATTCGGTCTGATGCCTCTGACAGTCATCCCGGAAGGAAAGATAGAAGGCATGATCGCAGATGACGATGATGCGAAATCGAAAAAGAGCAAACTGAAGAGAAAACTGAAGAGGAGGAAAAAGTGATGGACGAAATGAACAAAGTGACATTCGGCATCGATCCGGTTCTCCCGTATGCCCTTGAAGAGGCCCTGAACCGCCTCAGGATCAACGTCAGTTTTCTGGGAAATGAGACGAAGAAGATAATGATCATCAGCTCCGAGCCGAACGAAGGAAAGAGCTTCGTCTCTATGAGCCTCTGGAAGCAGATGGCAAAGGCCGGAGAGTCCTGCATACTGCTGGACATGGATATGAGAAAGTCCACGATGGTGAAGAGCAATGATATAAGACGCACTGACGGTGGTGAACTTTTGGGAATGACGCACTATCTGTCAGGCGATGCAGAGTTCAGCGACGCTGTATATCATACGGAATATGACGGAGCAGATATCCTGCCGAACGTAGACAATATAGCGAACCCGTCGATGCTTCTCGAGAGCAGCAGGTTCGAAGAGATGCTGAAGTACTCAGCGGAAAAATACAGATACGTATTCTGCGACGCGCCTCCTCTTGGCCTCGTATCCGATGGAGAAAGGATAGGCAGCCTCTGCGATGGCGCTATACTGTGCGTACGCGGAGGGGTTACGCCGAAGGGCATCATCAGAAACTCGATGCAGCAGCTGCAAAGGTCAGGCTGCCCGCTCCTGGGAATCGTCCTCAATAGAGTCGATACAGCGCAGAGCGGTTACTACACGAAATATTACAAAGACGGATATTACTACTAAAGATAGTTCGGCGCGGCCTCACCGCTGCCTTGCTATACATTCTTGATAGGAAAGGGGGTGAATCCAATGGGCATATCAAAAATCAAAAAGATCTTCACTGTATTCATGGCTGTTACAGTCATGATGGCTTTCACAGTAGGAACAGGATTTGCAGCTACAGGCAGCAACACATCCGGTAAGGCTCCTGCTACAAAGGGTACAATGAAGTGCGAAGTAGGCGTCTACAAGTACAACAGCAAGGCTGGAAAGAAGACTGGTACTACTACACTGACAGGTATCAAAAAGTCGATGCAGAAGAAGATCAAGACAAAGACTATCGTTGCGTCTGCACAGTACAAGGGCAAGACATACAAAACAACGAAAGTTGCGGCCGGAGCTTTCAAGGGATGCACAAAGCTTCAGCTCCTCAAGTTCAAGTCCAAGAAATGGGGCAAGAGCTACAAGTTCTCCAAGAAGGCTTTCAAGGGACTGAAGAAGTCGCAGATCAAGAAGATCAAGGTCAGAGTCAACAAGAAGATGTCGAAGGCTGACTTCAAGAGACTGAAGAAACAGCTGAAGGCTGCGGGAATCCCGGCTAAGAACATCAAAAAGAATCTGTAAGGCGTGAATTCGCCCGTTGTACAGAGGACTGCATATCAAAGTGTATTGAGAGATATTAGATATGAGCGAAAAAGAAGACACAGCAAAAAGCATCAAAAGAGCCATGGAGCATTGGCACCTGGTGACCATATATCTCGTGATATATGATGCTTTTGCTGTGTCGTTTTCGTATTTCGCGGCGCTGTGGCTCCGGTTCGATCTGAGGGTATCCCTGATCCCCTGGATGTATCTGGAACCATGGCTCAAGTTCGCACCGCTATATGCGGTGTTTTGCGTAATAGTATTTCGCAGGCTGGGTCTGTACAACAGCATCTGGCGTTTTGCCAGTTACAGAGAGCTAGTGAGGGTGACGGCGGCGACGCTGTTCACATGCAGTGTGCATATACTGCTGATCACCCTCATTCTGCAGCGCATGCCTGTGTCATATTACATGATCGGCATGATCCTGCAGTTCGCATTCGTTGTAGGCATTAGATTTTCATATAGATTTGTCCTGCTCCTGAGGGCAGCAAAGTACGGCGATGACAAAGCGAACTGCATGGTGATCGGCGCGGGCGCGGCAGGTACTGTCGTGATGCGCGAGATCAACAGAGCACATGAACTGAAAGACAGAGTGGTGTGCATCATCGATGACAACTCCAACAAGTGGAACAGGAGCATCGAAGGTGTACCTGTAGTAGGCGGAAGGGAGTGCATCCCTGACGCTGTAGAAAAGTATCATATCAAGAAGATATATCTCGCCATACCCAGCATATCCGCAGGCGAGAGGAAAAAGATACTGGAGATATGCAAAGAAACCAGCTGTGAACTGAAGACCCTCCCGGGTTTGTACCAGCTGATGCTGGGTAAGGTCACGGTCAGCTCTCTCAGAAAGGTCGAAGTTGAAGACCTACTCGGAAGAGAGCCCGTCAAGATCGGATCGAAAGAGATCAGAGACTTTCTTGACGGAAAGACAGTACTGGTAACAGGCGGAGGCGGCAGCATAGGCAGC